>JAEEKC010000017.1 GCA_016282215.1 Lachnospiraceae bacterium | reverse complement strand
TCAGGATAGAGGACATTGTTGCTCATGAGATGATCGCCGAAGATGAGCAGATATTGTTTCGTGACGATTTTACTGAAAAGACTGCATCTCCAATTATTACAACGGGTAACGAACTGGAAGGCGAAGAGATCGCAGAATTTTCAAAGAAACTGAATGTGCAGGAGCTCTATCTGTATGCAAAGGCAGTCAAAGAATCCGGTGATAAGATTCTTTCGCAATTGCAATACAAAGACTTAAAAAGAAAGTTCGGTGAAGAAACCAAACAAAAACTGATAGAAAGCAAATGTGTCAGTGAGGATGAAAATGCATTCTGGCTGATCGACTACTGGTGCGGCAAAGATGTAAAAGGACTCATACAGATGCCGTTTTCCCGCCACTGGATCATGCATATTGAAGCTATGCAGCGCATAAAAAACCGGCTTTGCAAAATTGCAAGAAAAGGCACGGATCCGGTTGCTATCTGCGGCTTGTCCTGCAATCACTGTTTCCTCGGAGAGTGGTGCGGTGGCTGCAGAACAGAATATAATACCTGCTCCTTTGCAATATATTCCGAAGGGAGAATATGTCCCAATGTTAAGTGCTGTAATGAAAAAAATATAGATGCATGTTATGATTGTGATGAACTGGAAACCTGTGAAAAGGGATTCTATGTATCGTCAAATGACGGAGCAAATGCCGCAAAAGCGCAGTCTCTCTATATCAGGAAGTATGGCAAGAAGGAATTTTTAAAAGTTCAGACAAGACTGCATGAGAAGTATGAATTTCAAAAGACACAGGAAATCCTGGGCCAGGATTACAAAGAAGCGCTGCGAATACTGGAAGAAAACTGATGCATGGTTTCATTCGGTTGAAAAGAAAGCTTGCGCAAAAATGGAGTAACTTAAAAATTGAATACATTAGAATTAATAGAACCTACAACAGAATATGCCGAAGATTTATGGGCTTTTCGACAGGAAATACTGGATTATGACAAGGAAAACGGGGATCAGTTTGCAGGCTGCCTTTCTTTGAGAGAATCCAAGTCGGCTGAGGAATGGATCAATCTGTGCAGCCTGCGAAAAAGTGCAGAAACAGTATCCCAAACCGGCGTGGCTGTTCCATCAAATATGTACCTGGCTGTCAGAAAAAGTGACAAAAGGATCGTTGGCGGGATTGACCTGCGTCACCACATTGATCATCCGATCCTCGGAACATGGGGCGGTCACTGCGGTTATTCCGTGCGGCCTTCGGAACGTGGAAAGGGCTATGCAAAAGAAATGCTCCGTCTGAATATCCTAAATGCCGCAAAACTTGGAATTGATAAGATGCTGGTTACCTGTGATGCGGAGAATAAAGCCAGTGAAAAAACAATCCTTGCAAACGGAGGAGTGTTTGAAAAAACGATCGATGTAGACGGCACGACCATGAAACGGTTTTGGATCACTGTCAATAAGGGCATGAATCCGGCATTGATCGAACTGGATGAAGCTTATCTGCCGCAAATAGCAGCACTTTATAGAGCTTCATTTGCCGGTGAACCATGGAATGATGACTGGAGTGATACGGGGCAGCTGTATGAGTATATAAAAGATGTATCAAGTGGCCAACATGCACTAAACTACGGTTTATTGATCGATGGTAAACTGGAAGGTATTTCACTCGGAAAGATCAGCCATTGGTGGGAAGGAACGAACTACAATATTGAGGAATTCTGTGTATCACCGGCTTGTCAGGGACAGGGACTTGGTTCGATATTTCTTGATATGATCGAGCAGCAAGTACGCGCAAAAGGGCTGGCCGGTATTTTTCTGCAAACAGATAACGATAAACCGTCCTATCATTTTTACCATAAAAACGGCTTCAAGGATCTGGATACCCATATCAATCTGTATAAGAGCGTAAAAGCCGGAAAGAAAACGCTGGAAGAAACCTCTTCGGATAACAGTTCTGCCGGCGGTCAGGACGGTATTGTATTTGATATTGCGAATCTGAATGATATACCTGAACTTGTTCGCCTCAGAATCCTGTATATGATCGATGATTTCGGCTCCATAACAGATGAAGAAAGAGAAGGAATGGAAAAACAACTTCCGGGTTATTTTGAGAGAGAACTCGGGAAAAAGCTGATCGCATTTGTGGCAAGAGCGAAAGGGAGACTGGTTGCAGCGGCCTATCTTCTGATCATTGAAAAACCTGCAAATCCGTTTTTCCTGAACGGACTGGATTCAGAGGTTTTAAGTGTGTATACGGAAGACGGCTATCGTGGAAAAGGCATCTGTACGAAGCTTATGAAAGACATGATCGATTATGCGTCGGAGCATAAAATAAGCAGGATCGATCTGGTTGCTACGGATGATGGCTACCCGATCTATAAAAAGCTCGGGTTTGAAGATAGAGTTCAAAAATACAAGGATATGAGATTTAAAGTAATTGATTTATAAAAAAGAGAACCCAATATGATCAATATCAAAATTGCAAAAAAAGAAGACATCGAAGCCTTGATGAGCAGCCGTCTTGAAATGCTTAAGGTCGTCAATGATCTGCCGGAAGATTATGAGTATTCGGATGAAATGATAAAGGAGAGCCGCGATTATTTTTTACGTGGGGACCATTTATCAGTGCTCGCGTTTGATGGAAATGAGGTGATCGGCTGTGCATCCATGAGTTTCATTTGGATCATGCCGACTTTTGATCATCCCACAGGCAAGCGTGCCCATCTGATGAATGTCTATACCAGAAGCGAATACCGGCGTCAGGGGATAGCACGTAAAATGGTCGGTCTTCTGATCAAAGAGGCCCGCAGCAGAGGCGTGACTGAGATCAGTCTTGATTCCACCAGGTCCGGGAGGCCGCTCTATCAAAGCATGGGCTTTACCGATTCCACTGAAGGTATGGTTTTGACCAAGGACAGAATAAAGCAATCTATGAGGGATAATGATGATATATGAACTAACGGATACATCAAAAGTAATGCACTTATTTGAAGGCTGGAAGGAAACGCTGATCTATTCCTGTCTGCAGAAGGTGATGGGAAAAATCTTTGTTACAGACCTGGATTCACCGCAATCTGCGATGGCTTATGTGGGATGCTTTGCTTTTTATGCAGGCCGGCCCGATCAGGAGCTGGTCAGCAATAAGCCAAAGGGTTTTGTGATCATGGTGCCGCAAAATAAGGCATGGGAAGCATGTATTGAAGCATGTTTTCCGAGCGCGAAGAAAGTGACAAGATACGCTATCAAAAAAGATACACATTTTGATCAGGATTATTTGAAAAACTTAGTATCCAAGCTGCCGGAAGGATATGAGATGAAACCGATCGATGATAAAATCTATGACATGTGCCTTCCGGATCCCGTAACAAGAGATTTTGTTTCATCTTTTGAAAGCAAGGAAAAATATCTGGAACTCGGGAGAGGCATGGTAATCCTGAAATCCGGTCAGATCGTCGCCGGCGCCTCCTCCTATACAAGATACAGGGAAGGGATCGAGATCGAGGTGGATACGGTAGAAAATGAGCGAAAAAAAGGACTTGCGACGATCGCATCCGCCGCACTGATCCTGCGCTGCCTCGAGGAAGGATTATACCCAAGCTGGGACGCACAGAACATGAATTCGGTCCACCTTTCCGAAAAGCTTGGTTATGAATTTGATCATGAATACACGGCATATGAGGTATCCGGGGAAGAACGGACGCACTGAAACCAAATTGATTTACTGCCTGAAAAATGTTACTATTTAGGCAGTAAATTTTTTATTTGGAAGGTTAAATTTATGCATTTTGTTGACGCAAAGGGAATTCTGACCGGGCACGGCGGATACTTCGGAATGAATATCTATCGCGGCTGTACGCATGGGTGTATCTACTGTGACAGCAGAAGCAAATGCTATCAGTTTACCCATCCCTTTGAAGATATTGAGGTGAAGCAGAATGCACCGGTGCTTTTGGAACAGGCACTGAAATCCAAAAGAAAAAAGTGTATGATCGGAACCGGCGCCATGTCAGATCCGTATATGCACTGTGAAGAAGAACTGCAGCTGACGATGAGATGCCTCGAGATCATTCGCAGGTATGAATTCGGTCTTGCGATACAGACCAAATCAGGCCGTATCCTGCGGGATATTGACCTGCTAAGCGAGATCAACCAAAGTGCAAAATGCGTTGTCCAGATGACGCTTACAACTTATGATGATGACCTTTGCAAAGTTTTGGAACCGAATGTCTGCAATACAAAACGCCGGATCGAGGTTCTTGAGGAAATGCAAAAAAGAGGCATCCCGACGATCGTCTGGCTGACACCAATCCTGCCTTTTATCAATGATACAGAAGAAAATGTCACTGCGATCCTGAATGAATGTGTGCGCACAGGAGTCAGGGGCATTATCGATTTCGGCATGGGACTGACGCTTCGTGAAGGCGACAGGGAATACTATTATGCAGCGCTGGATAAATACTTCCCCGGGATGAAACAGCGGTATATCAGGAAGTACGGGAACGCCTATGAACTGCCAAGTCCGAATGCAAAAGAGCTGATGGAACTGCTGCAAAGCATATGTAAGGATAACAATATCATGTACAGACCGGATGATTGCTTTCAGTTTATGGCGGAGCTTCCGGACAAGTATAAACAGATCAGTTTGTTTGATACATAAGTTTTTTCGTAAAAGGGAGATAGCATATGAGATACGGAGCACTTGAGGCTGGCGGAACGAAAATGGTATGTGTGATCGGCGATGAAAAAGGTACCATTCTGGAAAAAACATTGATCCCGACACGCACACCGGACGAAACGCTGCCTGATATTATTTCATTTTTCAAGGAAAAAGATATCGAAGCACTCGGAATTGCCTGTTTTGGTCCTGTTGATCTTGATCAGTCATCCGAAACCTACGGATATATCACAACGACACCGAAGCAAGGCTGGGGAAATTGCGATATCGTTGGAATTCTGAAAAAAAGCTTGAATGTCCCTGTCGGATTTGATACGGATGTGAACGGCTCATTGTTAGGAGAAGTTATTTTCGGACAATCAAAAGGTCTTGAAGATGTTGTTTATATAACCATAGGAACCGGTATCGGCGGCGGTGTGCTGAGCGGCGGAAAACCAGTACACGGCATGCTTCATCCGGAGCTGGGACATATGCTGATCCGCCCGAGGAAAGATGATACTTATGAAGGAAAATGTCCTTATCACCACAACTGTCTCGAAGGCATGGCCAGCGGTCCTGCGATCGCAGAACGTTACGGCATACGAGGAGAAGAGCTGGATGACCGGCAGGATGTATGGGATCTCGAAGCTTATTATCTGGGACAGGCTGTTGTCAATATCATTCTTACTCTGTCACCTAAACGTATCATTCTCGGCGG
>JAEEKC010000147.1 GCA_016282215.1 Lachnospiraceae bacterium | reverse complement strand
CCAGCATTAATGCTTCAAATGCATCACGATGAAACTGTGTAATCTCATCCTCGTCATCATCACACATGATCATTATCTCCACAGATTGTTTTCTTCCGCCGAAGACTAAATCCTTATGTGCAATATATGCATAGTCTTCTTCATACTCAACTTCGCCAAATGTCTCATCAAACATTAACTTGTCCTCCCGGATTTCTGATTTATGCCTTCGTATTTTTTACTTTTGCACTATTGTATCGCACAAAGGGAATCTCTGCAACTTGCTATTTTACACCCTCATCAGATTTGCGATAAATTCCGAATACGCCTCACCGACCGGTATTTCTTCGTCCACCTTTAATGCTCTGCGTTTTGCGATTTCTGCCTTACCGGTCACCGGATTGAAGCCCTGCTTCTCATATTTCGCCCAGTAGACGCCCATCCCCCGCTTCTGCCAGCTCGGGAGTTTATCATAATTGATGCCGTTTTGAAAAAGCAATTCATTCTTAAAGGCTACCGATTGGCCTTCCAGCATTTTGGTCGCTTCTCCGACACTCTTTCCCTGCTTGCGGAGCATCCAGTAGCAGTGCGAGTTCAGAGAATTTCTGTGTGCATCTTCCTGCCGCCACTGGAAATAATCCTGTACTCTCTCTATCGTAGGCAGCGGTACCATGCGGCAGTCAAAGATCCCCGGCTGTCCTGACAGTCCGGAAAAAGTGGCGCTCGCCACCCCCGCCAGAAGCGAATTATACTTTCTTACCTTGCGGCCGAAAGTATCCTCTTTTGGATGAAACAGCAGAGAGATCTCGTCACTCTCGGTAAATCCGTAGATCACACGGAACCCGTAATTCATAAGTGCCTTAACCGTTTCGACCATCATATCCCGAAAACGGATATCAAACGGCGCTTCAAACTTACAGACTTCTTTCGTCAGTCTGGTAAACCTGTTTCCGTCCAGACGCGCTACCATATACAGTTCCGGTAACAGCACCTGATCCAGCGACTCCTCATAGACCCGCATCTTTTTGTCCAATTCATCAAAGTTCATCTTCATTCCTCCATTCACATATTTCCATATTGTCGTTTTCATTTTTCACAAAATACAGTTCATCAAAACCTTCCTCATAAGACGGCATTTCCAGTTTATTGGATGTCATCGCGATCGCGCCGTTCGGAACCCGTGCTTTTCCTTCCCGCTGCGCATTCCTCTGAATGCAGTCCTGAATGCATGACTGCATAAAGTATCCGGTTACATGGTATCCGGCCTCTTTTGCTTTCGGGATATACCTCGCCCTGTCTTCCCGGGTCGGATTGGTATTATCCACAACAAAGTCGCAGCCCTTCTCCATGCATTCCGCGATCAGCAGCGCTTCTTTATTCCGCGTATGCAGCGTGTCCAGGTTAACCCGCACCGCATCCGTCAGGAACCTTGCACAAAAGGTCGACTTCCCGCTCCCCTGGATTCCCATCATGACGAACATCTTTTTCTGTTCTTTTCCCATTCTTGTTCTCCCCCTTTTCTCCAGCGGTAATAAAAAACCGATTACCCTGACATTTCCAGGATAATCGGTTTCATTCCTCTGTCTTTTTCTGCGATGTATTATCTCACAGCCATCCGGTTTCCGTTATCCTGTTCATAGCAAACATTAATCAAGCCCTGTCCGTTACCGAGCAACGCATGATCGTGTCCGTATGCAAGATTTTTTCCGAATACTGTAAACATCTTTTTCCTTTCCGGGCCGCGCCCGTATCTCAACCTTTATGGTACAATAACACAATTCCCATCGGTTGTCATCATATTTTTAAATTTTTCTATCCTTTTGTTCCGAGCTTTTGACGCTCCGCTATCTGTTGTTTCAGTTCCGCTATCTGTTGTTTCAGTTCCGCTATCTGTTGGTCCATTTCCGCTAACTGCCGGTCTTTTTCCGCCAGCTGCTGTCTCTGCTCTTCCAGCAACTGTTGTATCCCTCTCTGACGGCGCATATAGTCCTCTCTGGCTTCACATTGCTGACGGATTCGTTCCTCCTCGGTCAGCTGGTATATCGGTGTTGCAGCATCATCGATCATACGATTTTTGGCAGCCGCCATCTTGATATCCTCCTATGTTTTTGCCTTGAACAGCTTTGCCCATTTGTCTATATTATTTGGAGCCGGAAAAATGTCCCTATGGTGCCGAATTCAATTTCTATTCTGCATCAGCCCGCAACATTTTATTTTCTTGCCGAAGCTCCTCAATGATCTTTTGCATCTCCGCTATCTGTTTGGCATCTTTCGCTATCTGTTGGTCTTTTTCCGTCAACTGCTTGTCCTTTTCTGTCAGCTGCTGTCTCTGCTCTTCCAGCATCTTCTGTATCCCCCTCTGGCGGCGCAGATAGTCCTCTCTGGCTTCACATTGCTGACGAATACGTTCATCCTCGGTCAGCTGGTATATCGTTGTTGCAGCATCATCGATCATACGATTTTTGGCAGCTACCATCTTGATATCCTCCCATGTTTTTGCCTTGAACAGCTTTGCCCATTTGTCTATATTATATTCCTGATCCTCTAGTGTGGCAAGGTCTATTCTTGTCAGATCCACCACTCCGATCTGAAGTTTATCAGTATAGGGATAGTAGTCTGTTTCCTCCAGCAGCTTATAGGTGGCATAGAACTTTTCATAATTTTTAAACAAAGTAAAATCCAGTAGTCCAATGTGTATGGACGGCATCGCCTCCCGATAATTCCCGCCCTT
>JAEEKC010000146.1 GCA_016282215.1 Lachnospiraceae bacterium | reverse complement strand
TAATGCCAATCATCTGATCATCATTTCTTTCGAAGATCGTAGATCCGGTCTGCAAACGCCAGCAGTCTTTGATTGACCAGTTCCATCATTTGCACATAAAGCCGGGTCTGATCATCATAGTTTTCCCCATCCGTCTCAAAACTGTTTGAAACCAGGATCAGGTGATGGACGTTTTCGGCAAAGTCTTTTATCTCATCGCTCACTTCATCCGCAAATCTCTCACATGCTGCATGATCGATCCGCTCATATCCCAAGGTACAAAGTCCGGACCTTTTCGGATTTTCAAACAGTTCATTTCCAACCAGGTTGGAAATGCATTCCAGGAGCACAGTCGCATTTGCCGGATCCGGGATAAGTTTGCATGCATCTGTGATCCCGTATTCCTTTTCGACGGTGAAAAAGCCCTTGCCCTCTCTTTTTTGCCTGTGCTTTTGCACACGCTCCTGCCCTTCTTTATCATAGACCTTCATTGTTGCCAGATAATACAGGTGTGGATCGCCGGTTTTCAGAGCGATCTCTTCCGCAAACTCTGACTTTCCGCTATTCGGTTTACCAAGCACCAAAATAATCATGCATCATGCCTCTCATACTGGCCGATGGGCGTATCCTGAAAAGCCGTACCTGCCCCATACAGCGAAAATACCATATCAAGCAGCGGAAACAGCATGACCGCACCGCTTCCCTCCCCAAGCGCCATATCCGCATAGATCACCGGCTGCAGGGACAGGCGTGACAAAACGATATCCATTCCCTTTTCCCGGCCTCTGTGGGATGCGATCATATATGCTGCACAGCCTTCAAGCAGGCTTTCTGCCACCAGCGCAGCCACGGCGCTGATCAGCCCGTCAATGATAACGGGAATCTTATAGATTGCGCCACCGATAAAAACACCAGTCAATGCCGCAATATCAGCTCCTCCAAGACAGCAAAGCGCCCGAAAGACTTCCTGCGGCTTTCTGATCCCATCCGGATGACCATTTCCGATATGCAGCCGCAGGCCTTCGCTGATCACATCGATCTTCCGTTTCAGTCCGGCATTTGACAGGCCCGCGCCCCTGCCGGCGCACTCCTCCGCGGACATGCCGCAGAGCGCACATAAAAGAGCCGTTGATGTCGTTGTATTTCCGATCCCCATCTCTCCGGTTGCCAAAAGCTCTATACCCATATCCCGGCACTTTTTGACGGCATCCATCCCCGTCTGTATTGCCTGAAGGCACTGCTCCTGACTCATAGCCGGCTCTTTTAAAAAATCCTTTGTTCCATGACATACTTTTTGATCGATCACGCCGGCCGGCGTCTGATCGCAGGCCATTCCCACATCATAGACCATGATCTCCAGGGGAAAGTCCTTTGCCAGAATGCCGACAGAACTTTTCCTCTCGCCCATCAGGGCTACGACCATGGCGGTGACTTCCCGGCCGCTCTGGCTGACGCCTTCTGAGACGATACCATTATCCGCGCACATGATGATGAGTGCTTTTTTACGAATGTCAGGCATAACTGTATGCTGCACTGCTGCGATACGACAGAGAATATCTTCAAACAGACCGAGACTGTCTAAGGGTTTTGCAATCTGATTCCAGTGCTCTTTTGCTGCGTCGTATATGCTCCGATCGGGTTTTTCGATTTTTATTTCCAGAAGTTCGTCGAGTGTCATGTTTGCATTCCCAATATCTGATAAATGTAATCCAAGTCCAGGCTTTTTCGCAGTCCTTTCGCCAACAGATCATACTGTCTTTCCTTAAAATCAGCATAGTCTTCGATACGGTCAGTCGCCAGTTCCTTTTTGTTAGCACTTGCTAACTTTTCCAATACAAAGGAAAGGATCTCCTTTTTGTCGAAGAAGCCATGCAGGTATGTCCCGTAGACATTTCCGCTGCAGTATCCGCTCCCCCCTTCGGTAAACTCGAAGGCTTCATCATAAGGCACGGTTTTCCCGTTATGGATTTCGTACCCTTCCACGGTTTTTCCATCCATGCCTTTCAGCACGCCGGTAGCGCCGGTGATCCTGCATACTGCCTGCGTCGTGGTCTTTTCTTTTTCCAAAACCGTATCCACCGGCAAAAGACAAAGTCCTTCTTCACTTCCGCCGTCTTCCGCGCCGTCCGGATCCTCGATCCTTCTGCCGAGCATTTGGTAGCCACCGCAGATACCGAAAATGCAGGTCCCTTCTTCCGCTTTCTGTCTGACAGCCTTTGCCAGCCCGTTTTCCCTGATCTTTCGAAGATCTGCGATGGTATTTTTGGAACCGGGCAAAATGATCAGATCCGGCATCCCCAGCGACGCAGCCTCCGTTACATACCGGACGGAAATCTCCTCTGACTGCTCAAAGGGATCAAAGTCCGTAAAGTTGGATATATGGTCAAATTTCATAATTGCAATATCAAAATTTTTCGCTTTCTCGCTGCGAAATCTTTCGGACAATGAATCTTCATCATCAAGTCTGACATTCAGATAGGGGACCACGCCTAAAACCTTCGTCCCGGTTTTTTCCTCAAGGATTCGCACGCCGCCTGTAAACAGGTTCACATCTCCCCTGAACTTATTGACGATCACACCCTTTACGCGCTCCTGCTCTTCCGGTTTTAAAAGTTTCATTGTTCCGTAAAGCTGGGCAAAAACCCCTCCCCTGTCGATATCCCCGACCAGCAGCACCGGTGCATCCACCATTTGGGCCAGTCCCATGTTGACGATATCATCCTGCTTTAGATTCATCTCGACAGGAGACCCGGCTCCCTCGATCACAATGATGTCGGCATTTTCGGCCAGACTGTCATATGCCTTCAGAATATCTTCTTTGAACTGCTTTTTTCGCTGATAGTATTCGGCTGCCTTCATGTTGCCGATGGCTTTTCCGTTTATGATCACCTGTGATCCCGTATCGCTTGTAGGCTTGAGTAGGATCGGATTCATTGCCGCCTGCGGGCTTATTTTAGCGCATTCCGCCTGCATCACCTGGGCTCTGCCCATTTCCAGGCCTTCCTGCGTAATAAAGGAATTCAAGGCCATATTTTGCGATTTGAAGGGGACTACGCGGTATCCGTCCTCTGCAAAGATCCGGCACAGCCCTGCTGCGATCACGCTTTTTCCAGCTCCGGACATCGTGCCCTGGATCATGATGGGCTTGGCGCGTCTTCCTGCTATCTCTGCCGGTGCATTATCTCTCAGTTCAGATCCTGCCCGCATTTTATCTCCCGGCTCAGATTCTGTTTCCTTGCCTCCCTCCGCAATCCAGGGAACACTCCCAAGGAGGGAAGTATCCATATCCTCAATATGATACAGTTTCCGGATGAAGTCTTCGCAAAACACCTCGTCCGGTGTTCCGATTCGAAGTACCTTTCCATCTCCCATGGCCACCACGGTATCCGAGATACTCCTTGCAATCTCAAGTTCATGCAAAGAAAGC
>JAEEKC010000145.1 GCA_016282215.1 Lachnospiraceae bacterium | reverse complement strand
GAGCAGAAGGCCGTGCTTTCTGAGCTTTGCGATGTGCTGGGCATTATTCTGGAAGAAAAACAGGAGACTGCAGATGCCGAGATTGAAGATCTGATCGCGCAGCGTCAGGCAGCCAGGAAGAACAAAGACTTTGCCAAGGCGGATGAGATCAGGGATCAGCTGCTTTCCATGGGTATCATTTTGGAAGATACCAGGGAAGGCGTGAAGTGGAAAAGGCAATGATATGAGTAAGACAGAACAAACGTTGTTACAGGAAAACAGTCTGACGGCCGGTGAAAGTGCTAAGGAGAACCCGGCAGGTGAAAAATGCGATCCGGCAGAGCTGATCCGCGCAGCCTTTGATCTGCCGCTGCAGGATGTGAAAAGTTACTCGCCGCTTACTTTGGCGTTTCTCGGTGATAACGTATACGATCTGGTGGTTCGGACGATTTTGCTGCAGCAGGCAAACCGGGCGGTGAATACTCTGAATAAAAAGAAGAGTGCGGTGGCCTGCGCTGAGTTTCAGGCACAGATGGCGGACCGTATCCTTCCGCTTTTATCCGAAGAGGAGCTTGGTGTATATAAACGGGGCAGGAATGCAAAATCCTATACGACGCCCAAGCACGCCAAAATCGGTGATTATCGGAAAGCCACCGGCGTAGAAGCACTGATGGGTTATCTGTATCTGCAGGGAAAGACGGAGCGGATTCTCAAATTGATGAAGATCGGATTGACAGATACGGACCTGGTGGGGAATTAAAAGATAAACCAGAGCGTGCCCCGCGCCCACTGCTGCGGGGTATTTTACGGACAGAAAGCGACAGGAAAAGACATGAGATATCAGGAATCGGTCATTGAAGGTAGAAATGCGGTAACAGAGGCGCTTCGAAGCGACCGTCCCATGGACAGGATCTATATCCAGGACGGCTGTCAGGACGGTGCGATCTCGACCATTAAGAGAGAAGCAAAAAAGCGTGATGTCCAGGTGCGGTTTGTTGCGAAAGAGCGGCTGGACCAGATGTCACAGACCGGACGGCATCAGGGTGTGATCGCCTATGTGGCTGCTTATGAATATGCGGAGGTTTCCGATATTCTGCAGCTTGCAAGGGATAAGGGAGAAGATCCTTTTATCCTGCTGCTGGACGGCATTGAAGATCCGCACAACCTGGGCGCCATCATCAGAACGGCTAACCAGGCGGGCGCGCACGGGGTGATCATTCCGAAAAACAGGGCGGCCTCCCTGACGGCGATCGTTGCAAAGACTTCCGCAGGAGCACTCAATTATACACCGGTGGCGAAGGTGACGAACCTGGCAAGGTGTATCGAGGATCTGAAAAAAGAAGGCCTCTGGTTTGTCTGCGGAGACATGGGCGGTGAGGTGATGTACAAACAAAACCTGACAGGTCCCATCGGTCTCGTGATCGGTTCGGAAGGAGAAGGGGTTTCGCGTCTGGTGAAGGAAAAATGCGATTTTGTGGCATCGATTCCCATGAAAGGGCAGATCGATTCCCTGAATGCTTCCGTGGCAGCGGGCGTGCTCTGCTACGAGATCGTCAGACAGCGGATGTCCAAGGAAAGCTGACATGATGAAAACCAGATAGAAAATTGCGGGTCGAAAACGACGGATAGATTTAATGATAATGTGTTATGGAGAACAGTATGAAAAATTCGCATGAGTCCGGTGATACGGATGAACAGCTCATCCAGCGCTATCGGGAAGGCGATGCTTCGTGTGTGGAAGAGCTGTATGGACGGTATAAAAATACCGTGCGGATCAAGGTGTCATCCATGTATCTGCTCGGAGGGGACAAGGAAGATCTGATCCAGGAAGGCATGATCGGCCTTTGGAAGGCGATCCGGGATTATGATTTCGGACGGGACGCTCAGTTCCGGACTTTTGCGGAGCTTTGCATTTCCAGACAGATCTACACTGCGCTGCAGGCATCGAGCCGCAAAAAGCACATGCCCCTGAACAATTACGTGTCGATCTATGCGGATGATGACAGATCGGGGGATGAAGGAGAAGGCGGCGGAGCGGTCCGCGGCGCTGTTTTGGCTGCTTCCGAGATTTCTGATCCGGAGCAGATGCTGATCGATAAGGAGAACGTAGAGCGGATCTACGAAGTGATCGATGAAGAACTTTCACCCTTTGAAAAACAGGTCCTTGAGCTGAAGATGACAGGCATGGATTATGTAGAGATCGCGAAAGTGCTCGGCAGAGATACAAAATCTACGGACAATGCGTTAAACCGCATCAGGAATAAACTGAAGAACAAGCTATAGAAGAAGCAGGCAGGCGTGAGAAACATTTTGACCGTATCGCCGATTTGTGGTAAAATATACACGGTACTATGTGCAAAGAAAACATAGAAGAAAAAACCATAGGAAAGGAAACGTATTATCATGGACAGATTAGATCCGGCAACCATCCGTTTAAAAGAGAAGATCTATAAGGAGCTGAAAGTCACATTTCTGAGCATTGAGCAGCAGATCAAAGAGATCGAGGATAATAAAAGAGAGTATGAGATGAAGTGTGATCTGTATGGACAGTGCCTGTCAGAGAAACTCTTAAGTGACGGAAGCGATGTGGTAAGGGAGCATCTTGCAGAGGCAAAAGGTGAGCTCGAAGCCTGTGACAGAGAGCTTGAAAAACTCCGTCATCAGAGAGATGCATTCCGGATTGAACTAGAAATCTACGAATCGAACATGAGATAAAAAAACGAGAAGCCTTTTGGCTTCCCGTTAGAGCTGCTAACCAGACTCGAACTGGTGACCTCATCCTTACCAAGGATGCGCACTACCGCCTGTGCTATAGCAGCAACCTGTGACCTCGTCAGTCACAACGAGTATTTTAACAGACGGGATTACTTTTGTCAATCGGAAATTCTAAGATGGATATCAATGTACAGATCCGTGAGATGACGGATCAGAATGCAGCTAAGATTAATTCCATATTGAGCAAGGCAGTTCTTGTGTTTCTGATCCTCTGTCCGGTGGTGATTTTGGTCAATTCGGCAGGGATCACGGCGTATTCTGTCAGACAGCTGGTTGAGATCAACGTCGTTTTGTTGGTTTTTTCTGTGCTGCCTTCTTTATTCTGCACGCGAAGCTACGATGACAACAGCTGCAGGTTCGTGATACTGGCCTGCATTGAGGTGATCGTCTGTCTTCTTGTGGTAAATCCCGTGGTCAATGTGTCCATGCTTTATATTCTGGTTCCCATCATCAGTCTTGTTTATCTGAAAAAAGAGTTCTTTGTGAGAGTCGCCAGAAACTGCTTTTTTGCGCTGCTGGCGATGGAGGCAGTCAAGTTTTACGCCTTTATCCGGTCGGATACGAACCTGACCGTGAACAGTCTGTATGAGCAGTCCTATGAATCGCTGATCCCCACGGTACTAGGCTACGTGATCGTCATGGTAACCATCTATCTGGTATTCGGATGGCTGCATGATGTGATCGTATCTGTTTTCATGCAGCAGATGGAGTCGGGAAAGGAACAGAAGATCATACCGGTCGTGGCCAATGTGGAAGAGGAAAAGGATACGGTCTATAATGTCAAAGGCCTGTTTCTGGCCGTCAATCAGACAGTACAGGGACTGATCCGCGGGAAAGACAAAAGTCTTGTGGTCAATGTGGATTATGACCTGCCGGCGCAGCTGAAAGGAAAACCGGAGCAGCTGAAACTGGCGCTTGTCAGCATGCTGTCGGACTTTCTACAGTTTACCGAGCAGGGGACGGTAACGCTCTCTGTGACTTTTGAGAAAGGGATCACGCCCAGAAAAGGACAGAATATGACGGTGATCTGCCGCATTCTCTGTTCGGAAGATCTGACGGATAATCTGCGGGAAGGCATCACCATGGGCTTTGCCCTTGCGAAGAACATCATTACGGGTATGGGAGGTATTATACTCGATAAGACGTTTGGCAATGCCATGCGCCAGACCTGTTATACGGTTTCCTATCTGCAGACCGTTGCGGACGAGGAAACGCTGATGATGGTAAAACAAAAGAACCGCAGCCAGCAGGAAGACCTGATCACGGTTTCCCAGAAAAAAGCACAGGATACATTGTTCGGAAGACAGGTAAAGGCTTTGGTGGCTGATGACAGCCCGGAAAACCAGCGTCTTCTGAAGGCAATCCTGAAATCCTTCGGCGTGACCGCGACCTGCGTATCCTCCGGACAGGAGGCGATCGAACAGATCCAGACCAGAGGCTTCGATTTTGTGATCCTTGATCATATGATGCCGCAAAAGGGTGGCATTCAGACAGCGAAGGAGATCCGGCAGATGGATGAACCGTATTTTGAACTGCTGCCGCTGATGGTCATGTCCTCCAACGTGAATGAAGAGTTTAAAAAGATTTTTACGGATTGCGGATTTACGGAGATCATTTCCAAACCCATCAAAGCTGAGGAACTTCGGCTGGCGATCTCGAGGATTTATCTGCAAT
>JAEEKC010000144.1 GCA_016282215.1 Lachnospiraceae bacterium | reverse complement strand
TCATATAAGCCAGCGTCAGGAACAGGAAAATATGACTGCTATAGGTACAATAGGTATATCCCAGCGAATAACGAATCCTTTCCGTCTCCTCCCACAGCTCGTTTTCGATCACCCCTGTCAACGAAAGAAAAATGCTTACGATCATGATGGGCAGCTGGACTGCAAAAAACACATGGAAGATGCTTTCGCATCGCACATTCCTGGCACTTAAGACCAGCATAACGGGAAGCAGCATTTTGTCCGAGTCGGTCTGCTTCATGATAAAATAGACCAGCACTGCCAGAATCGCTGCCAGCAGACCTTTTTTCCCAAAGGAATCATCCGCCACCAGTTTCGCTGCCAACAGGATCCAGGCAATCGTATATGCGATCTCCCGGATGCTCTGATAATCAAACAGATCCTTGATATAAGTCCTGCTGATCAGCGCCATGGTCAGCCAGAAACCCAGAGCCAGCAGGAACAATATTTCGCTTTTTGTGTATCGTTTGTTCATATTGTTTAGTAAATGAACCCACCAACTCTATCCATCAATTCAGAGGATACGCGTTCGATGGAACCTGCATCGCCGAGCACCTCATCCGAAGCCGCTACCAGTTCGCCGGCGCCTTCTGCCACGCTGGTCACACCGTGTGCGTTTTCTTCCACTGCTGTATCGATAGAGGAAATGGAATCTTTGATCTTGCTGATGCCAACGGCAATCTCCTGATTATCCGAAGAGATCGCACTCATGGCAGTGTAGCACTCGTTCAAAGTCCTGATATACTCATCGATCAGCACCTTCTTCTCTTCAGAGTTCTCCTTCGAGATCTGCAGCATGATCTCGGCCACCTCTTCTGCCGCCCTGACAAGCTGTTCAACGATGGCAAGCACTTCATCAGATACTTCCTGAATGTTCCCTGCCATATTTGCCGAATTGTTGGCAAGATTTCCGATCTCATCTGCTACCACTGCAAATCCGCGTCCTGCCTCACCGGCCCTTGCCGCTTCGATGGCTGCATTCAATGAAAGAAGATTCGTCTGGGTTGCCACATCGGAAATGCCCTGCGTCATGGCGCGGATCTCTTCCACCTTCTTGGTATCAGTGATCCTCTCCTGCAGTTTTTCAATTGCCGCATTCAGGCGGGCCATCATATTCTCATCATTTGCTTCGATCTGACCCTTACGGATATCGATATTGGTCAGGCTGTCACTGATCTGGCCTGTCTTTTCTGCCGCATTCTGGCTCACTCTTTCCGTCAGACCTGTAATATCATTCACCTGCTGCGTCACAATGGAAGTCGAAGCGGAAGTCTCTTCAGAACTTGCACTCATCTCTTCCATGGCTGCCGAAATCGTCGAAACATTATCCGATGTTCTGGCAGCGGCGCCGTTCAGCGATTTTGCGTTTCTGGTAAGTTCCTCGGATGCGATGGTGACATTTTTGCTGATGTCCCCCATTGCATTCTTTAAGTCATTGACCGCCTGTACCAGCTGCCCGAGTTCATCCCTGGCATTAGTCCTGATATTTGCGGAAAGATCCGCCCTGCCCTCTTTTACATCCTCACTGAGCCGTTTGATCTTGCCACTGGCTTCCGTGATAGGTGCAGCCACCATAAAGCCGGCGACTGCCGGCACTACCAGGGCGATCACCAGAAAGATGATACAGATGAGCGCCATCCGATTGCGGATATCACCGACCACATGATCAAAATTCCTTGCGGGGGATACATAGAAAACATGCCAGTCAACGGCGGGGATCGTTTTTTGTGTCACATAGACCGGGGTGCCGTCATAATCCTTGATGGCAGCCTGATCATCGGAAGAACTTGCTCCCACATAATCAATGCCGAGATCATTCACCGTTAAGATCTTGTCAACCGTGGACCGGAATTCCTGATTCGGGTGATAGATCATCGAGTCGTCCGCGCCCGTCACAAAGACATAGGCCCCTTCCTCCCCGCTCTGCTGCGCCAGCTGCTGAATATCGGAAAGAAGCGTGTCAATGTACACATCCAGCGCTGCCACGCCTTCCCAGCCGTTTTTATTAAAATACTTGGAAACCGTTACGATCAGGTCACCGGTATTGGCATCCACATAAGGACTGCTGTAGCAAAGTTCTCCTTTTGCATCCACTGCCATCTCATACCAGACCCTGGTCCTGCCGTCAAAATCTTCGGGCGGAACCCACCCGGATCCGTTTAAGAACAGACCGTCTGCCATCTGTACATAAACCATGGCCGCCAGTTTATCATTCTCTGTACAATCAGTCAGCGCTTTGACAATGCTGTCGGTTGATCCGCCGACTTCCGAATTGATCACGGTAGTCTCAACGGCTTTCACCGTAGCCGTACCGTCGATGAGCCAGCCGTGGATCTGAGACGCAAAATACTCCGTCCGGATGTTGTAACTCTCATTCAACGAATTTCCAGTACTCTTTTCCACACTGCGCAGCGTGGAATAACTCTGGATCAAAAGAGATACCGTACAAAGCACTGCGATGATCACTATGAGTTTCAGTTTTAAACTCTTGAACATAATTATTTCCCCCTGATTTTCAGTATCTTTCGTTTCGGATTTTTTCTGCCGGGTCATAGCCGACCATGACAATTCTTATTTTGACACCTTCACGGTCTTCTTTCCGTTCACCGCCTTCGTTTTCTTTTTTCCTTTGTTCGGCGAACCGAATTCCTGTACCCAGTATTTGGCGCCGTTATACTCAAAGCATGCAATCCCCACACAGGTAAACCCGCTGTGCAGCATATTGCGTCTGTGTCCCTGCCCGGCATACGGACAGTCCGTCTCCTGCCAAAGCGTAAAGGCGCTGCTCATTGGCATGATACGTGATGTGCCCATGGCGATGTTCTCACCCTTCCACATATATCCGGAGGGATAAAGCGAAAAACAGCTCTGCCCATTGGGACGGGTGTGTGAAAAAGAAATTGCGATCTCTGCCGCGCGCTTCATCGCGATCTTCTCCAGCTTGTAATCATAGGTCAGCTTCTTCAGACCTTTTACTCTTACCTTTTCCGTATCCGTTTCATTCCAGTACCATGCATTCTTTCCGGTACGGAACTTATTGATCTTCGAAAGCATCTTCCGTGCATCCGTCTGATAATACTTTCCCGTCACCTTGACCGATCCCGCCTGCGCGGTTACTTTTCCCGCAGTAATAAATCCCACGCAGAGTGCCAGAAACGCCAATACAAAAGCCAATGATCTTACACGTTTTTTCATCTTTTTCATGCCTTACACCTCCCAATTGAATAATGAACCCTATACAGGGTTCATTATATCATAATCTGTCCGAAAAATCCATCTGAAATAGC
>JAEEKC010000143.1 GCA_016282215.1 Lachnospiraceae bacterium | reverse complement strand
TTTGCCATCCGAAGGATCCGTAGAAACATCTGACAGATCTTCAACTGCTTCATCAGCTTTCGCACTCTTTTTGCTGCCGGATTTTTTCGTCTCGGCTTTTGCAGACGCTGACTTTTTTGACGCTTTCTTTTTCGTAGCCGATATCACTTCTTCTTCGAGCTCTACTACCTCAGTTACAACTTCCTCAGCTTTCGAAGCTGTTTTCCTCGAAGACGTCTTCTTAGCAGCAGTTTTTTTCTCAGCTGCCGTTTTTGCCGGCGTTTCTTTTTTTGCGGTCTTAGATGATGCAGCCTTGGAAGCCGCTGTTTTTGCTGCAGTCTTCGTTTCTGCCTTTGTTTCTTTCTTTGCCGCCGTTTTCTTTGCCGGTTTTTCCGCCGCCTTCTCCTTGGCCTTGCTCTCTTTTGACTTCGTCGATGCAGAAGCCCTAGAAGCGGACGCTTTCGCCGTCGTCTTCTTCGCCGTCTCTTTTGCCGAAGTCTGTTTTGTCGTTTTTGTTGCCATTGTCTTTCTCCTTTGCTGTGTATCAAACCAAAAAGCTGCGCTTTTTCAGTTCCTCTGTTTTTCTCTTGCACTCTCGCAGCTGTTCGAGAGGTGCCGTGGCCGATATCTTTTCATAGACCGTATTTTTCACAAAAAGCAATGCTTCCTTAAATGCTTTTTCTTCGATCGCCGGATCCTTCTGACGCTCACTTTCATCATACCGAAGACCCATTGCTTCTTCTTTGGCCTGAAAGATCGCCGCCGCAAGACTTTGTTGCTCTTCGTCAGCGAATCTGCTGACAAAAGCTGCCGGCTCGATCGTCTTGCCCGCCTCTAATTCTTCAAAGAGCATGACCGCCATAGGCTCAAGTCCTGACGCTTCAAAATCGGCCGGTGAGATATCTTCTTTCAGCTTGGCGTACAAGCCCGGTTCATCCGCTAAATATGACAGGACGAGACAGCTGCTGCGCCTGATCTTCTCGAGGCGGTACTCCTCGCTTTTCGTCCTTCCCGGAAGGGGTTTCGGCCGTCCTGCCGCAATTTCCTCTTCCTCATTTTTCTCTTTCTTATAACGTTTATCCTGATTTTCAAGCCGCACCGCGGCACTTCTGACCTTATCCCGCAGCATATCTGCCTTGATCTGATACTTCTCTGCAATGGCAGTCAGATAGTTTTCACGCTGCATCTCATCTTCGAATGAACACAGGTGCTCTGCGATCGCATTATAAAATGCGGTTTTTCCATCCGGATCGGCCAGATCAAACTGTCCTTCCAAAATTCGGATCTCAAAAAAGAATCCGTTTTCCGCTTCCTTCATCCTTTCGGCGAAAGCCTCGGCTCCCTTCCCTTTGATAAACTCATCCGGATCTTTATATGGCAGCAGATTCATTACCTTCACCGCAATCCCTGCATTTCGCAGGATCTCGATATTTCTCAGTGCTGCTTTGATACCGGGTCCGTCGCTGTCCGGCGTCATGATCACCTGCTTGACATATCGTTTGATCAGCATAGCCTGCTGGTCCGTAAATGCCGTTCCCAGCGCTGCCACTGCCTGGGTAAAGCCGGCCTGATGCATGGCGATCACATCCATATAGCCTTCGCAGAGGATGAAATGATCCTGCCTGCTGGTCCTGGCCCAGTTCAGTCCGTACAGATTTTTGCTTTTATTAAACACATCCGTTTCCGGCGAATTCAGATACTTTGGTTTCCCGTCTCCCATCACGCGTCCGCCAAAGGCGATGACACGATGGTTGATATCCTGGATTGGAAACATCACGCGGTTCCAGAACTTTCCGTTCAACCCGTACTTTTCCGAATGATCGGCAAGCCCGGCATCCCAGATCTCTTTATCACTGAAACCCTTCGACTTTAAATATCCCACTATCTCATTACTGTTCTTCGTGGCATATCCGAGGCCGAAATGATGCATCGTTTCATCCGTCAGACCGCGCTCCTTAAAATAATTCATCCCAATTTCGCCCCTGGGATCCCGAAGGGCATAGTAAAAATACTTCGCCGCCTCTTTATTCGCTTCCAAAAGACGCTTGCGATAATTTGCCCTGCGCTCCGCCTGTGGATCATCCGCATCCTGCGGCAGCGCGACACCGACCCTCTGTGCCAAAAAACGCACAGCTTCCGGAAACGTATAATTTTCATACTTCATTAAAAAAGTATAGACATTTCCTTTGACACCGCATCCGAAACAATAAAACAGCTGCATTCTTTCGTTCACGGAAAAAGACCCAGATTTCTCATTATGAAATGGGCATAGCCCAAAATAATTGCTGCCTCTCTTTTTCAGGCTCACATACCCCGAGACCAGATCCACGATATTGCATCGCTGCCTGATCTCATCGATCAATTCATCTGAATAAAACATATTTCCACCCTTCTTAAACTTATCAGTAGTTTTTTCATACCGGACTTTACACTACTAATTTAATCAGTAGTTTTTTCCTCCGTTTTTTCATACCGGACTTTACACTACTCCTCTGTTTAGACAAGTGCCCAGGATTTGGGAATATACAATTCCTCATACAGGGAGATCGCATATCTGTCAGACATGGCGCTGATATGATCGCACACGATCCTCTCAAGCGGCGCTTTGTCTCTTTCCATGATCTGGCAAAGTTCCTCAGGCAACTTTTCAGGGTGTTCATAAAAATAATTGTAAAGGGATTTGATCAGCTCCTCCGCTTTTGTCTCCTCACTCTTTGCAACGGGATTCTGATACACATTCTCAAACATAAACTCGCGCATTTCCTTCATTGCCAATGCAACAGGCTCAGACATACGGATATCGTTTTGATCCATGCTGTGAATGACAATATCATGGATCAGATTATCGAGTCTTTCGGAAAGCGTAAATCCGATCACTTCACCTATCTTGCGCGGTACATCCGCATCCGTCAAAAGTCCCGCCCTGATCGCATCATCCATATCATGATGGATATAGGCGATCTTGTCAGAGATCCGGACGATCTTTCCCTCCAGTGTCGAGGGCATCAGCGCAGTTTGATGATTTCTGATCCCATCACGCACTTCCCAGGTCAGATTCAGTCCCTGGCCATCCTTTTCGAGCACTTCCACAGTCCGCACGCTCTGCTCGCTGTGTACGAACCCAAGCGGACAAACACTGTTAAGCGCACGCTCTCCTGCATGTCCGAACGGCGTATGTCCCAGATCGTGTCCGAGAGCAATAGCTTCCACCAGATCTTCATTCAGTTTCAAAGCCTTGGCGATGGTACGTGCATTCTGCGATACCTCAAGCGTATGCGTCATGCGCGTCCTGTAATGATCGCCATTCGGTGCCAGGAACACCTGTGTCTTATCCTTCAGTCGGCGGAACGCTTTACTGTGAAGGATCCTGTCCCTGTCTCTCTGGAATACCGGCCGGATATCGCATTGCGGCTCATCCCGGTCACGTCCCTTCGAATTTCTGCTGAAAGTCGCATAGGGACTTAAATTGTGGAACTCCAGTTCTTCGATTCGTTCTCTGATGATCATAGAATCTTCCATATCTGCTCCGGATCTCGCATGTTTATGCGTATTGAGTAAAAAATGCACCCAAAGGTCTTTTTCTGCGCAGAACCCCGAAATCCTTTTTCACACCCTGTTTCTCTCTCTATTTTAGTCGCGATTTCAACAAGTCGCATTATATTTGACGAAATTTTTGTAATTAATTGCGCAATTTTTCAAATTCGGGATTGACAGAATGGTGAAAAACAGATATGATACTATTTGCGCGCAGGAGTGGTGGAATTGGCAGACGCGCAGGCTTCAGGTGCCTGTGGTAGCAATACCGTGTGGGTTCAAGTCCCATCTCCTGCACGAAAAACCCAGCCTTATGGCTGGGTTTTTTCTTTGTTTTTCTCTTTTTCTGCGGCCAGCTCGGCCCTTCTCTTTTTCTCCTTGCGACGCGCACGGAAATGCGCCGCGATCCCCGCACCTGAAAGAACAAAGCAGGACATAGCGCCGAAAAGCATCCATTGCCATAAACAGATCACGCCAAGCACTCCTACGAGGATGCTGCCGATCAGAAACTTCGTATCCTCCATGTATAACATAATAAAACCTCCAAAATCTGCAATTTGTTTTGATTCTCCGATCTTTCCACCGGAACCCATTCTATTAAAAACCGGGCAGGAACTCATTCCGCCCGGTTTTCTTCTCACTTTGTAAAACGTTCTGTAACACCTGCCATCTTGTTACTCTTCCCTCTTTTAGAAGAGCCCGTTAAAAGAGGATCCTGTGAGCATCGCACTGGTATACGCCCCTGAGGAACCATAGGTTCCGCTCGCTTTCAGGGAGTCTGCCTTCGCACTGCTCGCGATCATCTCCGTTCTGCTCTTTGTCATGTCCGCAAAGGAACCATTACCTGAGAACAGACTCTTGATGGATTCGATATCTGCCTTCCCAAATGCTTCCTTATCCACCGAAAGGGTATTATCATCTTTCACGGTAATCCCGATGTTGGACAGCGCCTTGGAATAAACAGACGTCTGATTGGTCATATTGACCGCGGTCGTCAGAACCGAGTTATTGTTGGACTTCGACGCGGAATCGATCAGCGCATTGTAATCTTTGGCGAAATCAGAAACCGCCTTGTAGATCGCATCTCTGTCATATCCCTTTGTCTTCGTCTCAACACCGTTTTCGTCTTTTGTCGTCAGCTCTTTCTCTTCGAACAAAGAACCTTCGCCTTTTTTCAGGAGCACATCACTGCTCTTGGTCAGAGCCGCAGCGTCCTTGGAAAGCTGGCTGTTCGTAGAAACGGAATCTTCGCTGCCTCCTACGATCTTCTTTGCTGCCTCCGATGTCTTGCTGTCGCCATCCTTGGCATAATAGGCTTTCAACAGTTTTCCGTAACTTCCGTTCTTGATGCTCGCATAATCCGAAAGAGAAAAACCGGCCTGCTGCGAGGATCCGCCGAACGCCCACGAATAGTCGGTTCCGCTCTTTTTGTTGCTTACCGACATATTGGAAAACAGTGCCGAATAATCGGTTCTAGGTGAAATGTTGATACTCATGCTCATCACTCCTTTGATATAGCCGGCATCCGTGCCTAGAAAGACCACACACTACAGTTACTTAACTTTAGTATGCACGAAAAGAGAAAAAACTGCAAGAGTTTTCTTTGTATCTCAATCGTTTACTATATGAATTATTTGTGAAATCGTCTGCGAAACGGCTTATTCATCTCCGGAATCTGTCAGATCATCCCGGCTTTCTGAAATCTCTGCGTCTGCCAGGTCATCAGTATCTGTCTGATCCTTTGCAGCAGGCTGATCATCAGGCCGAATCTGATCATCTGTGGTTTCCGACACAGCTTCACCGCCTGCGTCTCCGCTGTGAATGATGATCTTGCCATCCTCAAAATGGATTTTCACCCTGTTGGATGTAATACCGGCCATTTCGCGCATATTCTCTGATAACCGGACACGGCCTGCCTTGTCAAGGATCGCAAACTCTTCATGGGACTCAGCATCGATGTCGGTATTGCCGGCTGCCGCCAGATAATCTCTGGTCTCTTCTCCGGACTCGATCATCTTCTTATAAGAATCCTTGATGATACGCTCCGAACTGATCTTGCCATCAGAGATCATAACAACCCTGTCCACACGGTCGGCAAGACTGATGTCATGTGTTACGATCACCACCGTGATCCCCAATTCTTTATTCAGGCTGCGGAACAGATCCTGCAGCATGATAGAAGTCTTTTTATCCACCGCTCCGGTAGGCTCATCCATGAGAAGAAGCTCCGGTTCGTTGATCAGCGCCGTGGCTATAGCCACCCTTTGCTGTTCACCGCCGGACAGCTGCAGCGGGAAGGCGTTTTCTTTATCGGACAGTCCCACCGCCGCCAGGAGCTTTCTTGTCTTTTCTCTTTTTTCCTGCTTGCTCATCCTGCTGAACAACAGCGGCATCTCAATATTTTCCGCCACCGTCAGATATCCCAATAGGTTATCCGTATTTTTCTGCCAGACAAAGCCGATGTGTTTGCGCCGGAATTCCGAAAGCTGATGGCTGTTCATCTCTGCCAGGTTTTCACCGCCGAAATAGACAGCACCGGCCGAAGGGGTATCCAGACCGCCGAGAAGGCCGAGGAGCGTGGATTTTCCGCTGCCGGACTTGCCGATAATGGCCATGAGTTCCCCTTTTTGTATTTCCATATCAAGGCCCTGCAATGCCATAACCTCGATGCCTTCGGATTTATAGATCCGCACCAGGCTGTCGCATTTGATATAGGGTTCGTTTTTGATCTCATCCGCCATGGGGACACCTCTGTTAATTACATTTTAATAAGTTCATCCGCAAACTCTGAAAGCCGCGGATCGTGTGTTGTCATGACGATCGTCAGGCCTTCTTTGCGGGTCAGTTCCAGAAACAGTTCCGCGATATGGATACCGGTTGCCGTATCCAGTGCACCGGTAGGCTCATCTGCAAACAGGATCTGCGGCTTATGGGCGATGGCCCGCGCAATGGCGATACGCTGCCGCTCACCACCGGAAAGCTCTGCAGGATAATGATCCGCCCTGTCTGCCAGTCCGACTCTTTCCAAAACTTCCTGTATCCTGCCGTCGATCTTTTCCTGGTCCGGCGCAGCAAGGAATTTATTGCTCCTTCCGTAGCCTGCCGTCCGAAGGCCGAAATCGATATTCTCCCTTGCAGTCATAACGGGGATCAATGCCACAGACTGGAATACAAAGCCCACCTCATAGCGGCGCAGCTTTTCTTTTTCCTCCGCGGACATGGACTGATACAGCCGCACATCCCCTTCATCCCTGCCGTGGAAGGTGATATTTCCTTCCGTCACGTCATCCAGGGTACTGAGCATATTCATCAGCGTTGTCTTGCCGCTGCCGGAACGGCCCATGAGCATGACAAGCTGTCCCCTGGGAACATCTACGTTCAGGTGATCAAGAACGGTCAGGTAGGAGCCAGACCCTAACTTGTATTTTTTTACGATATTTTCCGCACGAAGTATGTTATCGCTCATCAATCGTCTCCCAGTTTCAGTGCTTCCGTGATGTTCAGTTTACCGACGATCCGGCGCAGGATCACGATACAAAGCGCCACGACTACCAGCAGGATCAGCAGGATCCTGAAGATATCTCCGCCGATGGCACTGATAAATACCGGCACATTATGCTTCTTCGGCAGATAAACAGCCGCAAATACCGGTGCAAACAGCCAGCTGGCCAGGCAGCCTGCCAGAACGCCCGCCAGGATAGACGTCACTGACAAAAAGATCTGCTCTATGCCAAGCATCCTGTTGATCTCATTTTTCGAGATACCCATAGCCCTGTAAATACCGAATAAAAGTTCCCTGTCACGGATCGATGTCAGCCAGTAGATCATATAGCCGATCATACACAGGAACAGCGCCACCAGGAAATCAGCCGAAAAGATACCGTTTGTGATCTGCATGATGGAGGAAGATTTTTCCTCTGCCAGGTCTTCCTTCCAGGAACGGATCCCGTTTAAGTATCTGTCTGTTCCGGCAAACTCCGTCTCCAGCATAGCACGGACCTGACCGGCATCCAGATCGGTATCGGCCCATACTTCATAAGGCACACTTTCAAAATCACCGGTCAGCTGCATGATGTTCATAATGGCAAGATAGCTTTCCTTCACTACCATCTCGCCTTCCTCGTCCATGGTATAGTGATAGCGGTCATATCCCGGCCATGCATCCACGATGCCCACCACCTGATAATAATGCTCCGCATAAGGCGTCATAGTCTGCACCACTTCCGGCGGCACGCGCTGCAGCAGTACCAGATCTCCCACTGCCACTTCATAGTCTTCCGCCAGATTCTTGGAAAGGATCACGCCTTCGGGATTTTTGGAAAGCTCATTGAGCATATTGTACCAGTGCTCCGGCAAAAGACCGTCCCGCATTCTGGCAGTCTCGCCGAACTCTTTGGTATGGATTCCCATCAGGTTGATCTGTTCCGCATTTTTCTTGCCCTTTTTAAACAGGCACCGGTCATCAAGGATAACCTGGGTGATACTTTTAAACGTTCCGTCCGCTAAGAGCTTTTCATAGGTTGCATAATCCGGCGGTGTCGGCCATCTCCAGGTTCCCGCATTTCTGTTAAAAGAAAAGATCCAATGTTCATCGATCCGAATGTCTGCCCCGCACTCATACTGCAGCCGTTCCTGCTTATTGGCGTTGATGGTCCGGGCCATATTGGCATGGAAACAGCTCATGGCGACGGTCATGACCAGGAAGATCGAGATCATGGACGATTTGCTCCGCGACCGCAGGATCTGCAGCATACCCGCAAACAACGCCGGCGAAAAACGTTTATGCCCGAATTTATACAAAAGCTCCGCCAGCAGATACACAAGCCGCAGCATCATCATGCCGCAGGCCAGCAGGAAGACCGTCGCATTGACAAAGATGACGGGATCGATGCCCTTGCCGGTCAATACGCTTTCCGATAACTGCGATAACTGCTTTTTGTAATTAAACAAAAGATACAGGGAAACTGCAAGAAGCGCCACATCGAGATAATATCTTTCCCAGAACGCGCCCTTTTGCGATCCGCGGGCTTCCTTCTTTTTTGTAAAGAAAACCAGCACCGGCCAGAGCATGAACAGAATGGATACCAGGCCTCCCACGATACCGGCAAGTACCATTTCCGAATTCATAGTATAGGTGGTCAGGCTCAGATTTTTGGCAAAATGCATAAAATCATCGGCCTTTGCCATCTGATGACCGAGAAAATAACCGCATATGATACCCGGAAGCACGACAACAAGCACAAGGATCAGGGACTGCAGCACATACAGAAGAAAGATCCTTCCGCGCCCGAGGCCGCGCCTTTGCAGCGTAGACAGTTCTCCGCTCTCGGAATCAACAATGCGGAATGCGATCATACCGATAAATACAAGCACCAAAAGCGCCAGCGGCAGAACGATCACATAAAGCATCTGCTTCACCGCTCTCCCTTCCTGCTTGTAGGACTTGATCACGCCGGAGAGATTTTCATCGATCTCCCGGTCTTCTTTTTTCAGTTTCCTGACCCCAGACCATATTTTGTCGATATTCTTCGTATTGATATAACGGTAATCAAACGACAGATAATCCTGATAATAAACCGCATCCTTGGGAAAGGCCATGGTCACTTTGACAAAGTCTTCTTTTGGAATGATGACAAGATTATCCAGTTTATCCAGGGTGGTATGCCAAAAATAGTCACCCTCTTTTTCCGCTACGATACCACAGATATACAGTGTCAGAACAGGATCCTCGCTCCAAGATTCGCCGTAGCGCGTCTCATTGAAGCTAAGGATCTCCCCGGGCACCAGATCTCTGGTCCCGGCCAGTGTTTCCCCTACAAGACACGGCACCGCACCTTCCGGGATCTCCTTACCGTTTTCCACATAGGGTGAAATATCACCTCCAAAGTAAACGCCGTCGCGGATGACAAAATGCTGCTCCATCTCGGCATCATTTTTCAGCATGGTGTCCTCCATGTATCCGACATCCAGCCGTCCCTCTCCGCGATAGGAATAATCCGCCACCATTTCCCTGAAATACGTCATTCGCTGCGTAGCTACCACCGGAAGCGGAATACGTTTCTTCCAATTTGCTTCGAGTTTCTCGAAGATCTCTTCTATCAGCTCCGGCGTATCCGATCCGTCATAGCCCTCTGCAACACCGTCTTTCAGACGCTCTGCGGCCTTGAGCGCGGTCTCATAATGAACGGTCGTCGGAAATACCTGATTGATCTCCCTGCTTTCCGTATAACCGGACTGGATCAGCTTGTTGAGTGAACCACCGCGGAACTGCATGATCATGGAACAGATCATGACAATGGAGATCACCCCGACTTCCAGGCAGAGGTAAAGCTTATATTTATGAATGATTTTGGTGATGATATACCGGATCATTTCAGAATCACATCCTCCGCATCCACGCCGCTGAGAATATAAGCCGAACCCGTCACGGCTTCGGTTTTATAAATCTTGACGTATTCTTTCACTACCATGTTATTTTCCACTTTCCAGACATAATATTTATCCTTGCCCGTATACCGGTTTTCCTCGGTTTTCACGCTGTTAACCGGCAATGAGACAACCTTTTCAAACCGTCTTCCGCCAAAAGACACCTTCATGCCCTTCATATCGGATTCGGTCAGCTCCCCGTCCAGTTTCACAAAAAACTGAAACTGTACGCCCCTGGTAAAAGGCTTGGAATTTGTCACACATTCTTTTCCGTCTCTGGTAAACAGGATATTACGGCTTTGATCGGCATTGACAGCGATCACAGATCCATTCCAGCTTCCGCTTTCGCTTTTTGCCAGTACCGGCTGCCCCAGCAGAGGCTGATATTTCACTTTCACACCGGTTCCGCCCTCCGAAAACGAAGTTAACAGTCTTGTGGAATCCTTCTCATCGCCTCTCATTTCAAAAGCCATCAGATATTCGTCTTTTCCGATCTCATCGCCATCGTTGTAAATCTTAT
>JAEEKC010000142.1 GCA_016282215.1 Lachnospiraceae bacterium | reverse complement strand
TTTTGCAGACTGGCCGGAGATGGAAGGCAATGTGATCCCTTACATCGGCGGTGAGGAAGAAAAGAGCGAGCAGGAGCCGCTCCGTGTATTCGGCAAGGTGGAAAACGGCGAGATCGTCAAAGCAGCAGAGCCGAAGATCTCATGCCAGTGCATCCGTGTGCCGGTGCTGAACGGTCATACCGCATCCGTTTTTGTAAAACTGCGTAAAAAAGCGACCAAGGAACAGTTGATCGAGGCAATGACCTCCCTGAGCGGCGAGCCGCAGGCCCTGAACCTGCCCAGCGCACCGAAGCAGTTCATCCGTTACATGGAAGAAGAGAACAGGCCGCAGGTAGCCCTGGATGTTGACTTTGAAGGTGGCATGGGCATTTCCATCGGAAGACTTCGCGAAGATACCATTTATGACTGGAAGTTCGTTGGTCTTTCCCACAACACCCTTCGCGGTGCCGCAGGCGGAGCCGTACTTTGCGCAGAGCTTCTGAAGGCTAAGGGTTACATCAGCGCAAAATAAATTGCCGAAACAGCCATAGCAGCCACAATCGCTGAAGGCAAATGCCGGAAGCGGATATCGCAGCATGGGAGCTGCGCTGTATTGAAAAAAAGTAAATTTCAGGAACTGGGGAAATATATGCAGAATCTGACGAACACACCGGATGACACAGGTGCGCCGGATCGAAACTATCAACTGGATATGTTAAATGTCATCAATCAGAAACTTCTGGACAACGATAAGATGTTCAGAATGATCTGCGGCACATCATCCAACACTTTTTTATACTATGATTTTAACGCTGACCGCATAGAGATTCTCGGAAAGACAGAGCCGTATTTTACGTTCACTCTGGAAAACCGGGATGATCTGTTGCGGTTTCCGCAGATTTTTCTGGAAGAGTTCCGGGATACGGTCAGAAAAACGCTGTTCGTGGAAGAGGAAAACAGATCTTCCGCGGGCTGCGAAGGCCGTCTGAAAAACGGCAAATGGCTGGGGATGGAAGTGACCATCAGTTATAATGAGCACGGAAGGCCCAGCGAGAAGATCATCCGTCTCCATGACTGCACCAGGGAAAGACAACAGACCGAGAATCTGAAGTACATGGCCTATTATGACACACTGACGGGCCTGTATAACCGCAACTATTTTGTGCGCCTGCTTTCTGACTGGGTGCGCAAGGCGGAAGATGAGGGTGCGTCCATCGAGGTGCTGTGCCTGAAGGTCGACAATTTTAAAGATATCAATGATGCCCTCGGCATGATCGCGGGAGATGAGCTGCTGCAGAACTTAGGCCTTCACCTGCGGGATACCCAGTCCGAGGACTGTCTGCTTTCGCATTTCCATTCGGAAGTGTATTTCGCTGCTTTTTATAATCCCATCGGCAGAGATGCGAACCGGTTTTTTGAAACCCTCTCCGAGTATCTGAAAACGCCGATCCCCATTACGGGAAAAGACAATATAGAGATTTCGGTGTCCGGCGGCATTGCCAGATATCCGGAAAGTGCGCGCAATTCCATCGAGTTGATCAACTGCGCCGAGATCGCCCTCGAACAGCAAAAGGGCGACAACGTGGCCGGACTCTATTACTTTGAGGCGCCGGTACTTGACGATTTCCTGGGCAATATCGCATTGGAAAATGACTTAAAGCAGGCTATTGATCATAACGCTTTTGAACTTTACTACCAGCCGCAGTATGATGCGGTGAGCAAGAAACTGCGCGGCGTGGAAGCGCTGATCCGCTGGAAAAATGAGGAGGGCTATTTTATCAGCCCGTCCCGTTTCATACCGCTGGCAGAGCGCGCGGGCCTGATCGACCATATCGGGCACTGGGTGCTGAAAGAGGCCATCTCTTCCTATGCATCCTGGATGAAGAATTACAATTATCCTATCGTTCTGTCTGTGAACATTTCCGCGATCCAGTTTAAGAAGTCGGATTTCATCCCGACCCTCTTTGCGCTGATCGACGAGTACGGTGTCAATCCGGCCTTCCTTGAGCTGGAGATCACCGAGAGTGTGCTGATCGACGATCCCGAAGGCGTGCTCGATTCCATGAACCGGATCCGTGAGAAAGGGATCAAAATCTCTTTGGACGATTTCGGCACCGGCTATTCATCCCTGTCTTACCTGAAGAACCTGCCCATCGATACCCTCAAGATCGACAAGTCCTTTATCGACACGGTCATCGATGACGATTCCACCAGGATCATCACCGAATCCATCATTGCCATGGTAAAACGCCTTGGCTATGAGACGGTAGCAGAGGGTGTTGAGAACGACAGACAGCTCGAATACCTAAAGAGCATCGAATGCGACAACATCCAGGGCTTCTTACTGGGACGCCCGCAGCCGGCAGAGAGCATCGAGGCGCTGTTGGGAAGGTTGGTGTCATAATGCTAATGAGAAAAACACTGATATTCGAATAATTGAAAAAAACGAAATGAAGCCTTCCCCCTGGTGGGGAAGGTGGCCCGTAGGGCCGGATGAGGGGCCTGCAAGAGCCGGAATTTACATAGAGGAAACACCATGATACCACTTCGTGAGAACGAATTACAATATCTCAACCAGATCTACGCAGGCCAGGGCCAGAGCCTTCTGATCCTCTACGGACAGAAGGGCATCGGCAAAACCCGCCTGATCCTGGACTTTGCAAAAGGAAAAGAAGTTTTTTACTTTCACGCAGGCGAGGGAAGTGACCGCCAGCACCGCTATCTTATGGCGGCGCAGCTGACATCCGAAGGCTTTTCCATGGAAAGCGACTACCCTTCCTGGGAAGAGATCCTGGGCGGGTATTTCAGCGCCGGGCAGGAAGGCGGCATGGAGAAAAAAGTTCTCATCATCGATGAGTTCGATTCCCTGATCCGTTCGGATTCCGATTTTATGGAAATGCTCTCGACCATCCCGGCGAGAGTCTGCATGCAGTACATGATCGTGCTGTGCTCATCCGAGGTCGGCTTCGTGGAAAACCAGCTGGTGAGCAAGATCGGGAAAGCGGCCTTTTCCATTTCCGGCTTTTTAAAAGTGCGTCCCCTTTCTTTTGACGCATTATCCGGCGTATTTTCAAATTATTCCAAAGTGGAAAAAGTGATCACCTACAGTATCCTCGGCGGCGTGCCAGGGCTGTGGAAATACTTTGATCCCGCGCTTTCCCTGAAACAGAATCTGACCACCCATCTGCTCGATCCCGGCTGCAGCCTCTATGATGAAGGCTCGCGGATCGTGATGGATCATGTGCGGGAGGGCGGCGTCTATTATTCGATCCTTTCGGCCCTTGGCGAGGGACGCGACAAGCTGGGCGATATCTACGACCATACGGAGTTTTCCAGAGCCAAGATCAGCGTATATTTAAAGAACCTGATGGAGATCGAGGCCGTGGAAAAAGTCTTTTCCATTGACGTCAGAGGGCGGGATACCCAGAGAAAGGGCATTTACCGGATATCCAATCCCTTCCTTCGTTTCTGGTTCCGGTTTTTATATCCCCATATGAGCCAGCTGGCGCTGAAAAGTCCGGATGCATTTTATGAACAGTATATCAAAGGGGAACTGGAACGTTTCGCGGCACCCGCTTTTTCCCAGCTTGTTTTCGAATACATGCAGTCGCTGGCGCTGGCGGATGAGCTGGATATCGACGTGGAAGAGGAAGGCGTCTTTGACGGCAAGGACGGCTATATCGATTATCTGGCCTTTGACGAGCATCGCATGGGCGCGGTCGCGGCCTTTGCCTGCTTTGAAATGCCCTACATGCCTTACGAGGTATATGAGCGTGCACTTTTGACCCTGGCCGGGGCTAAGGTAAAGCCCGATAGGATCTACCTGTTCGCAAGAGATGGTTTTGATGAGAAGATCTCTCTTGAGGCAAAGATGAAGGATGAGCTTGAATTGATCTGTATGGAAGATTGGATGGAGTAGGATCCGATTACGAATGACTTTGGTGTGACGTCGGAGAATTCCGATAGGATAATACATGGGAATATCACTTTATATTGCGGAAAAACCCAGCGTGGCGCGGCAGTTCGCCGAAACGCTGGCACACAGAAAAGGGTTGCATTTCAAGGACAATACCGGCTATATGACGGCGGAGGACACGATCGTGACCTGGTGCGTGGGCCATCTCGTGACCATGAGCTATCCGGAGGTCTATGACAGTGCCTGGAAAAAGTGGCAGATGGATCCCCTGCCTTTTTTGCCGGAGACCTTCAAATACGAGGTCATTCCGAATACGAAAAAGCAGTTCGACATCGTAAAGGGCTTGCTGACAAAGCCCGAGGTGGACACCATCTATGTCTGCACCGATTCCGGGCGTGAGGGAGAATACATCTACCGCCTTGTGGAGCAGATGGCGAATGTCCAGGGGAAAAACAGGAAGCGCGTCTGGATCGATTCCCAGACCGAGGATGAGATCATGCGCGGCATTGACGAGGCGAAGGACCTATCCGCTTATGATAACCTGAGCGATTCCGCCTATCTGCGCGCCAAAGAAGACTTTCTGATGGGCATCAATTTTTCCCGTGCCCTGACGCTGAAATACCGCTACGTGCTGCAGGAAGGCCTGTCCCGCGACCGGGTGACGGTTTCGGTGGGCCGCGTTATGACCTGCGTGCTCGGCATGGTGGTGGACCGGGAATGGCAGATCCGCAAATTCCAGAAGACGCCTTTTTACCGTATTCTGGCTAACTTAAAGATCGGCGAGACGCCGGTGGCTGCAGAGTGGCGCGCAGTGAAGGGTTCTGCCTATTTTGAGTCGCCTCTTTTATACAAGGAAAACGGCTTTTTGAAGAAAGAGGATGCCGAAAACCTTGTGGCGAAGCTTTCGGAAAACCCGCCGATCCAGTTTGAACTCGAAAAGAGCGAGAAGAAAAAGGAAGTCAAAAAGCCGCCGCTTTTGTATAACTTGGCAGAGCTGCAAAACGACTGCTCCAGACTGTTTAAGCTCAGCCCGGACCAGACACTTTCCGTGGCGCAGGAGCTCTATGAGAAAAAAATGACCACCTATCCGAGAACGGATGCCCGTGTGCTTTCCACGGCGGTGGCAAAAGAGATCACCAAGAATATAGGGCCCCTTGCGGCTTATCCGGGGATGGATCCCTTTGTGCGGTACATCCTGCAGAAAAAGACCTACGAAGGCCTTGAGAAGACCAAGTACGTCAACGACAAGCAGATCACGGACCATTATGCCATCATTCCCACGGGAGACCAGGTGAGCAAGGCGACGTCCTTATCGCCGGTTGCGGCCAAGGTGTATGAGCTGATCCTTCGAAGGTTTCTTGCCATTTTCTGTCCGGATGCGGAGTTTTTAAAAGTGGCCCTGGTGGTCCGCCGCATGGATGAGAGTTTTTTTGCAAACTTCAAGGTGATGACGGAGGAAGGCTATCAGAAAGTCTTTTCGGATAAGTTCTTTAAAAAACAGAACGCCGGCGCGAAGAACGGAGAAGAGGGAGAAGAGAACACCTCCGGCGACGGCGAAGAAGGAAACGAAGGCGGCGAGGGCACTGCGAAGGACGAAGGAAAGCAGGAAGATATTGTTTGTGATGAGAATTTTATAAATTATCTTTCTTCTCTGAAAAAACATGCTATAATAGAAGGCGATGGTTTTACCATCAAAGAAGGCGAGACCTCACCGCCGAAACGGTATAATTCCGGCTCCATGATCCTGGCCATGGAAAATGCGGGTCAGCTCATTGAAGACGAAGAACTGCGGGCGCAGATCAAGGGAAGCGGGATCGGCACCAGCGCCACCAGGGCGGAGATCCTGAAAAAGCTGGTTTCCATCGAATACCTGGCGCTGAATAAAAAGACGCAGATCTATACGCCGACACATCTCGGTGAAAGCATTTTTTATGTGGTGCGTTATTCCATGCCGGAGATGCTGATGCCCAAGATGACGGCCAGCTGGGAGATGGGACTTTCGCAGGTGGCTGAGGGCAGTATCACCTCCGATGAGTACATGGTAAAGCTGTCTGATTTTGTGAGAAAGCGCATTGACGGTGTCAAGAAGCGGGATGAAAGAGCGCAGATCAGAAGTGCGCTGGCAGCAACGGCGCAGTATTATAAGAATTCTTCATCCGGCGGCGGTAAAAAAGGCGGCTATAAAAAGAAGGGCAAGAAATAAAAAAGAACATAAGAACAAAAGGGATGATTGATCAGAAGGCATAAGGAGGGAGATCATGGAAATCTTTAAAAGCGAGAAGTTTTTGGACATGACACACACGATTGCTAGTCCTCTGTTTGAGGCAACGGAGAACCCCTGGGGTGTGCTGCCGCTCATTACGGACTTTATCAAAGGTCTCGGCCCCATGCTCGGACCGGATTATGAGCAGAGGGGTGAAGATGTGTGGGTGCATAACACCGCAGTGATCGCACCGACGGCTTATATCGGCGGACCGACCATCATCGGACCGAATAACCAGCTGCGTCATTGTGCATTTATCCGTGGCAGCGCAGTGATCGGTGAGGGATGCGTGATCGGTAATTCCGTGGAAGTAAAGAACAGTATCATTTTTGACGGCTGCGAGGTACCGCATTTTAATTATGTGGGCGACAGCGTGCTCGGCTATAAGGCCCATATGGGCGCAGGCGCCATTACGTCGAATGTGAAGAATGATAAGACAAATGTGGTTGTCAGCTTTTCGCTTGGCAAGATCGATACGCACCTTCGCAAGTTCGGCGCGGTCATCGGCGATTATGCCCAGGTTGGCTGCAACAGCGTGCTGAACCCCGGTACCATTATCTCACGGAACGTCAGCATTTATCCCTGCTCCTGCGTGCGCGGCATGGTCAATGAAGGCGTCATCTACAAAGAGGGCGGCCGTCAGGTACAGCGCGTGAAGATCAAAAAGGAAATGCCCAAGGGTGCGTTTGAGATCAGGAACTGACAGAGTAACTGATAATCTGCAGCTGATAAGAAGTACTGGTAATCTGCAACTGACAAGAGCAAAAAAGGCTTCCCCCGTTGGGGTCGCTAAGCGCCGGTGGCGCTTGCCCAGCGTGGACCGAGCCGGCAGGCGAGACGGCTGTCGCCGAAGGCGACTGATGAGGGGCCTCTGAGATTCGAAACCTTCACCATTACATCTTCGTCGACTGTGCGATCTGCGTGAACGCCCGGATCATGGTCGGGTGATAGAATACAAATCCGAAGTAAGGCTCCGTCTGCCGTTTTACGGTGACGGAGTTTTTTTCGATCAAAATGCTGGTGCCGCTGAGCGAAATGACGGGGCAGACCAGATCGGACGGGTTTGCAGCGGCAGCGGCATCGACCGTCTCCTTCGTATTACGGATAAATTTCAGCAGCGGCTTTGAGTTTCTTTTCAGATCCTCAAAGACAGAGGCAAAGTGGCTGATCTGCGCGGGATCATATAAAAGGCGGTAAAGTCCGTTGTCTTTCGGCGATTGCGCCTGCCAGCCTTCGATGACAGCGACGCCGGGGCAGACAAAGAGGGTGTGGAAAAAACGCCCTCCGCTGGGTTTGTGCGAATAGAGCGGATGGATCGTGCCGGAAAGATATAAGGGGAACCATCCGTAGATCGCCTCCACCATTTCTTTCATATCCCGGTCGATATTGTGGATGATCGTGATGCGAACGCCGGATTTGACACATTTTGCCATGGCTGTCTTCCATTTCGCCATAAAGGAAGGATCATCTAAAAGCCAGTTCATGGGAAGGTCGGAAAAGAGCAGCAGTTCCTTGCCGCCGCACCGGATCACATCATTCAGGAACAAAAGGACGGCTTCCTGCAGCCCTGTATTGTTATAAAAGCTCAGATTATCTTTCGGGGGAATCTGCACGCTGCCGGTGATATCCAAGGTGACATCGTTTTTTCCCATTTCCATAAGAGCGGGATCGGGGGAAAAATTCCCGATGCCGTGGATCAGGCTCATGGCGGCAGTCTGGTCGGTGGTGGAAAAATTCAAAAGCCATTTTTTGAAAGCATCTTCCAGATCAGGACTGTCGGTCGGCGTTGCCGAAAGGTGTGTGATATTGTCTCTCATCAGCGAGCGCAGCTGCTCAAGCTGACCCTGTTCGCTGATCTTCTGGTACAGGACTTTTTGAATGTTGTCAGCCAGCTGCGGCGAGGATTTCGGCGCACGCTGTCCTTTGCGGAACCGGCTGATATGCGACGGGTCCACATTGACCATTTTTGAAAGCTGTATATTGGAGATCCCGGCCAGTTTGCAGGCGGCTGACAGCCTGCTGCCGAAGATCTCGTAAGGCGCATTCTGCGTATTGTAATCTATTTTCATGTGTGTATGTTATCCTTTTATGATTCGCATTTTTAATGCAAAGTTTTTGAAAGTACAGTCATTTCATAGAGATCGCAGGGGGATTCTTATGATTTACTGCTGTATACGGAGAGTTTACCATACTTCCGGGAAAATTGACAGTCAATATTTCTGCGACGGCTGACGGGCAGTTGAACGAAAAAAAGCAAAAAATGTGAAAAATATCAGATTTGTCAATGACAAATGCGTATTTTGTCGGTGATTTGGTTGAATCTTTGTATTGAATAATATACAATACTGCATTATGTTGTTGATCGATTTTGTAGCAGATAATGTCAGGAAAACAAACAGTACGGATCGGATCAATGAATGAAAAGGAGGTCAGATTATGGGCAAAAAACTGAGAGCGATGTTTTGGGTGACCTGTTTTCTTCTCGCCTGCATGATACCTTTCGGGGTAACGGCGAAGGCGGAGGATGTCGTAACCATTACGTTTGATTACGGGATCAATCAGTCAAGGCTGGAGAAGAATAATTTTGTTTACGGTACGGGGGAGAACCAAAAAACGTTCCGTACATCCCTGGAAGTCGATGCAGATGATTATATTTACCTGAATGAATATAATGGGGCAGATGGATTGACGATTCCGACTTATAACGATGAAGTTTACAAAATGAACTTCGCTTATTGGGAGGATGAAGAAGGAAACGAGTATAATTATGATGATACGATTTATACGGAGAAGGATATCAAACTGACGGCAAGATGGAGTCATACGGTAACGTATAATCCCGGGAAAGGACATTTTGCAAACGGTAAGCCGGGAGAGACTGTTGATGTTCCCTGTTCGGAAAATGAAACCACATTGGATATTTCCAGATGCTGTTATTACGAAGATAACACAAAAGCTTTCATCGGATGGGCTCTGACTGCGGGAGGCACGGAAGATGATGTGATCAATTCTTATGCGGATCAGCTGGCAGTTTATACCAATATTACTTTATACGCGGTATATGTTGACGGCTATACGGTGACCTATCATGCGGGCAGCGACGATGCATATTTTACATCGTACTATGAGAGTTACAGAGAACCGAGTGGATGGGCCTGGTATAAGGATAATGCCATATCCCTGTCTGAGAATAAAGCTACTCTGATCTTTACCTATCCTCTCGGCGTAAAGCCCTCGGAGGCGCCCTATTTCTGCAAGGATCCTATTCAATGTACGAATGAATATTATGATTTTTACAACGATATTGTAACAAGTGATGAAGACGTGATCTTTGGTCATTGGAGTGATACGCAGGCAGGGACGAATACGGCAGATTTTTATTCCGTAAAGCCGGATTCCGACGGGAGTCATCTGTATGCGGTTTGGACAGAGTTTTGGAAGGTGACGGTAAAGTCTACGAAAGGATATGAAACTTCATCGCCGGAAAAGGTTGCAAAAGGATCGGTGCTCTCTGTGAATCTCAGTAAATATAATACGAGCGCAACTGACTCTGAAACAGGGAAATATTTAAAATACCGTTGTGTTTCATTGAATACAGAAGCAGATGGCAGTGGTGATGATGTCACCTACGGGTTTGTTCCGCAGAAGGATACGACCGTTTATGCGCAGTATGTACAGTATTTCTATGTGACGTTGGATGCAAACGGGGGCTCTTTGCTGTCATATTATGATACTTATGACGTTGATAAAGGAGGTACATTTGCAAATGACCTTTCTGATGAAGTGGTTACCTGGGATACTTATGATGGAAAGGGCGAACGGGTAGCCGGCAATCAGGTTGTAAGCAGCTGGAATACCCAGGCGGATGGTAAAGGGACTACTTACAACGGATCCATCGTGGTGAATGACGATATCACATTATATGCGATTCCCGAGGAAGGCGTTTTGATCACATTCGAGGCGGGTGCGACTGCGGCAGAACCCTATGGTTCGGTGTTCAATTTCAGGAATATCAGATATAACGGCAGCTATAATATGACGACCTGCGCGGTTGCCTATTCCAAAAAGAAACCCATAGGAGAGAACGGTTATAATAATTATCCGTGGCCCGGTGTCATGGTAAATGATGATCTGAAAGAGTTTGCCGGATGGACAAAAAAATCCGGTGACAAGAGCCAGATCGTGGATATGAAGACCTTTGTTCCGACGCAGAATATCACGCTTTATGCCGCGTGGAATGATCTGGTCAGGATTACCTATGACGGCAATGGCGGTACTTTCTACGGAGACGAAAAGACGTATGAGGATACCAATCTGAAAGGCGGCAAGATGAAGGTGGGAGGCTCCGAGCCTTCCAGAGACGGATATGTATTTGTAGGCTGGTCGGAGAAACAGGACGGCAGCGCCGTGATACCGGAAGGCAAGATCGTAAAAACCGACAGCGACAAGACCTATTATGCCGTTTGGGAAAAGGGGTATGTGATCACCTTTGACGGTAACGGCGGGGAGGTTATGAGTGAAGGCGGTGGCGGCCATTATACAGCAAATGGCGTCACCACGGTCATCCGAAAAGGAAGCCCTGTATTTGATAGAAGTTTCGGCGAAGGAGACATGCTGCCGGTAGAGGCCTACATGGACGACGGAGATCAGTTGTTTGCCGGCTGGGCAAACTCAGCCGGAGGAGAGGCCATCGATCTGTTTACCTATGCACCGAACGGGAATACCACATTTTATGCACTGTGGGAAGATCCCATGACCGTAACCTTGGATGCGGATGGCGGTTATTTATACGATGATGTGGAAAATACGACTTACGAATGGAAGGTTCGAAAGGGAGAGCCTGCTTCCCATCTCCCGAAACCGGAAAGAGAGGAATATTCTTTCGTAGGATGGTTTACGGATCTCGGAACAACGTCAGAGAAAGAATTTGATACTTCAACTGTCGTGAATACGGATATGACCGTGAAAGCCAAATGGACACAGGATACGGTGACAGTAACATTAAATGCCGGAGACAAGGGTACGTTCTCAGTGTATGACTCGGAGGGGTACCAAAATGTTTCAAGCAAATCCCTGACAATGGCAAAAGGAAGCAGGCTGTCATTGTATGCTTACTCTGATTCCTGTTATTATTCCGTGACGGAACCGACCAATGATAAATCCGAATATCGTTTCATCGGCTGGAAGAATCAGGCAGAAGGCATTAGCTGGAGCACTGAATCGGAGGTTTCCTATATCACCGTGACAAAGGATCTGACACTGGACGCAGTTTGGGAAGCGGTTACCCCATGCACGGTTACCTTAAACGCAAACGGCGGTCTGATCGATACGACAGAGGATAACTGGGAGCCGGCAGCGACGAAACAGTATACCCTTAAAACAGGAGATACCGTTCCATTGGAAAGCGTTTATGCATACGTGCCGAATGATGACAGTGTCGGCTTTTGCGGATGGTATTATGATAAAGACTGTACCGAACTGGCTTTGACAGGAGATGCACATTACAGTATTTCGGCATACCCGAATATGGTTCTGTATGCAGGATGGAAGAAAAAACATACGGTAAATCCGGATGATATCCGGGATGTCGAGGTCAAGGCGACAGCCATAGCACTTCAGCCGGAAGTTTTGACAATCGGTGTGGATGAGAGCGGAGCAGACAGCTATCAGCTTAAGTGTGTGTTCTATCCTGAAAATGCGGGCAACCAAAAGGTAACCTTTAAGAGCAGCGATGCAACCGTGGCAACGGTAGATGAGGACGGCGTGGTAACCGCAGTTAAAGCGGGAACCAACACTTCACCGGCTACGGCAACGATCACGGCGACGGCAGAAGACGGCGGATGGACGGCTTCCTGCGTTGTCAATGTGACCGGCGTTTCAAATAACAAGATCAATGATCAGCTCGGTACTCTTTTGCTGGATGTCCTGCTCGAAACAGATGCTCAGGGAGCGCAGGATCTGATCACGGATGCACTTTCCGAGATGGGCGGCGCACAGCGGCTTGCTGAAGCTGTCGATACGGATTATGAAACTTCGCAAAAGATTGAAAAACTTGACGCTGCTTATCAAAAGAAGGCGAATATCGAGGTGAAGAAGCCTTCGGAGAATGAGAAAAACAAGACTGCGGTCAAGAAGACCCTCGGGGCGGATGCAACGGAAGAAAATCTCAAGGTTTCCGGTGCAGCACTGAGCGCGGATCCCAATGAGAAGGTGGAACTGGTCGTTCAGGAGATCCCGGCAAATAAGCAGAAACAGGTTGATGAGGATAAGTATGATAAAGCGATCCAGATGGATATCTCTCTGCAGAAGACAGCGGGGGACGGCAGTGAGCCGGAGGAGGTAAAGGATCTTCGTGCACCGCTTACCATTACATTGCCGCTTCCGTCTACGATCATCAGATCGAAACTGTATATCCTGCATTATGATGAGGAAACAGGGACATACGAGATGATCCGGCCGGTATTTGCGAATAACAGCATGACCTTTACGGTAAGCCATTGCAGTCCTTTCGTTATCGTAGAGCAGAAATCGGTAGATGTGGGTGGTAAGGTAGTGGATAACAAGCCGGCTCCTGCATCGCCACAGAAAACGACCCCGACCCCGACCCCGACGCCGACACCGACACCGACACCCGGCGGCAATACCGGTGGTCAGGGCGGCACCGGTGGACAAGGCTCTACACAGCCGCAGCCGGCGGCTCAGTATGCACCGGTCAACACCAAGATCACTGCAAAGACAGGCACTTACGTTGTGACAGGTGACGGCACCGTGGCCTTTAAGGCACCGAAGAATAAGAAGATCACAAGTCTCAAGATCGCTTCGAAGGTTGATTACGACGGACAGAGCTATAAAGTGACATCCATCGCAAATAAGGCACTGAAGGGATGCAAGAAATTAAAGAGCGTAACGATCCCGGCCAGCGTGGAGACCATCGGCACCAGCGCATTTGAAGGCTGTGTGAAACTGACGAAGGTAACGCTTCCTTCCGGCGTGAAGAAGGTTGGAGCAAAGGCATTCCAGAAGTGCTCGAAACTCGGAACGGTAACGATCAAATCCACGAAGATCACAAGCTTCGGAAAGAACGCTTTCAAGAGCATCAAGAAGAAAGCAACGATCAAAGTTCCGAAGAAAAAGAAAACCGCTTACAAGTCATTGCTGAAGAAGGCCAAACTGGCGAAGACCGTGACGGTGAAGTAAAGGTATTACTATTCAAATGGCGAGTAGTGTAAAGCCTCGTATAAGAATACAGAGCTGATAAACTACGATTCAATAGGGGGGATCCGGCAGAGAACAGCCGGATGACACGCGACAGCAGCTCCGGCCAGGCCGGGGCTGTTGCTCTGTTTTGAATTCATATTTTGCTGTATTGCGGATAGTAACATCTCATGTCTTCTTCGTAAAACATAGTTGCGGAATGGGAACCTTCATGATATGATAATTCCGTAGCAACGGCGGTACAGCAGAACGGTTCCGCCCAGCGAAGTTCGCCGGTTCGTCCGGCAGGCATATCCGGAGCAGATCTGTTTCGGATCGTCCCGAAAATCAGGAAAAGTAAACGACAGGGCGTTTTATTGGACATAAAAAGGGTTATTGTTCCGATGGCAGGAACGAATAACGCAGGATTCTTTGAGATGCGAAAAATCAATTTGAATTCAGAGAAAAATTATTCAGAAACTTGTTGACAAAATCGAACATTTGTTTTATAGTACGAATGTCGAACAAATGTTCCGTAGTTCTTGAGAGAGGTGGAGAGAATGATCAATTCAGAAAAACAAAAAGCATTGGAAGCGGCACTGGTACAGATCGAGCGTCAGTATGGCAAGGGCGCAGTCATGAAACTCGGTGATAATGAAGCACAGATGAATGTGGAAACGTTTCCCACCGGTTCCCTGAGCCTTGACCTGGCACTGGGACTCGGCGGTATCCCGAAGGGAAGGATCGTTGAAATCTATGGTCCTGAATCCAGTGGTAAGACAACAGTGACGCTGCATATGATCGCAGAAGTACAGAAGCGCGGCGGTATCGCAGGCTTTATCGATGCCGAGCATGCGCTTGATCCGGTATATGCCCGCAATATCGGCGTAGATATTGACAATCTTTATATTTCACAGCCTGACAGCGGCGAGCAGGCGCTGGAGATCACGGAGACTATGGTACGTTCCGGCGCCATTGATATCATCGTAGTGGACTCGGTTGCGGCCCTGACACCGAAGGCAGAGATCGATGGTGACATGGGTGATTCCCATGTAGGTCTGCAGGCAAGGCTGATGAGCCAGGCCCTTCGGAAGTTGACGGCAGTGATCAGCAAGTCCAACTGTACGGTGATCTTTATCAACCAGCTTCGTGAGAAGGTTGGCGTGATGTTCGGAAA
>JAEEKC010000141.1 GCA_016282215.1 Lachnospiraceae bacterium | reverse complement strand
CGCCACAAGAATAATGGGCAGCAGAGTCGTGATCGCGATCCAGAAGACTACCCCCTTCAGGATCTTTTTGTTGCGTGAAGCACTGCCGCCGCAAGAGCGGCTGCTACTGCCGCTGCCGCCGGACCTTTGCACATTCAGGGATTTCTGATTTGCAATCTCCGATTTCAGTCTCTGATACAGTTCATTGACAGCATAGCCTTCGTCACTTCCCTTGTATCGTACTGCGCGGATTCCGTCAGCCTTGTTTTTATAGACTACAAAATCACCAGATTCATCACGATAGATACCAAAGGCCTTCGGCTCCTGAATATTCTTGCCGATGAAAAACCGCGTCACATTTTCCGGCGGCAGGTGATGTGCCACATACCACTCTTGCAGTTCCTCAATGGTTTTGGGCTGTGCATCGGCCATACGGTTGGCACCGGAAAGCGGGGCGCCGCAGTTTGGGCAGGACCCCGCCGTTTCGTCGATCATATTTCCGCAATAATCACATTTGATCTTCATACGATATCCCCTGATTGGTCCTAAACATTAGTTCAGGAACCTGCAGTTCTCTGTTTTTACCTTATCCGTTTCATTGCAAAGATCCGTATAGATGTTATCCCGGAAGGTGCATCTGTTCATCGTAACTTCGCCGCTGTCATAGGTATACACAAAAGTGCTCGAAGCGTACTGAGATGTGTCCACATAATTGTTGTAGAACTCGCAGCCTTCGAAATTGATGCCGTAACTCTGGGTGGAACTGATCATGCACATATCCCTGTTGTCATGCATCCGGCAGTTGGTAAAATCAGCGCCGCTGCAGTTGATCAGGTCAACGATGCCGTAAGTGCAGTCATAGATCTCCGTATCCGTACAGGTCAGGCTGTACGCGGAATAGCATTCGAGACCATAAGTGCCGCTGCCGTACAGTTCGCAGCCCTTCACGGAGAAGGAATCACAGTTATTGATATAGATCACGCTGCCGCCGCAGGTCCCCGGCTCCACGTGGTGTCCCATGGTTATGCCGTCGATAGAACAGTGATGTGAATCATAAAAACCGATCACCGGATAAGCCGGATCGCTGATGCTGATCTCCACCTGGGCGTTTTCCTCTGCCTCTAAGCGAAGATTGGAAACCTCGCGGATCTGTACCTCTTCAATGGTGCCGCCTTCCTGCTCATGATCCTTGGTCAGATATACTTTATCGCTGCCGGCTTTGGGCGATGCCGCTGACAGGTCATATTCTCCCTCCTTCAGGATGATCTTGGTATTGTCTGCGATGGCATTGAGAAGCTCCTCAGCATTGGATACCGTCACGGTATTCTCATAACGAAGGTCGTCCGCATGCTCAAGCTGCTCGGAGCCGTCGCGCAGATATCTGTAGATCGAATAGTATGTGTAAGTGCCTTCATCATCGTAATCATAGGTGCTTTTGATGCACTGTTCGAGGGTGTTCTCATCGATGAGGGTATAAAAATATTCCTTCTCACTTCTCGGGCTTTTTACTTTTGCAAACCAGCTCTGGTTTTCACAGCCTTTATACAGGCCGCCTTTTTCGATGGTCATCGGAAGATGATTATATTCCTCATAGGATTCATATATCATCGCCACATAATCGGCAAAGTACGACTGTCCGTCCTCATAGATCGACAGCTTCACATCTGCAGGTTCATCCGCCGCCAGTGTCGCGGACATATTATCATCGGTTGCCTTCGACAGATCGGGATCTTTTTCATCTTCGGGACCATAGTTATAGTACCATTCCTTTACCATCACCCAGTCACCGGCAAGCATTTTTTCCGCCTCGTCTTCCGAAGCTTTTTTCACATCGCCGGCAGGCTTTTCTGCCCCGTCCTGATCATCGGATGTCTCCTGTCCGTCCTCGTCCTTTGCAGTATCCCCGGCTTCGTCGCTGCCGGCATTATCACTTTCCTGTGTGCCGTCCTGACCGCTGCCGTCATCTGTATTTGTATCCGTCTGCGTCGTCTGATCCGTTCCCGGGTCGCCGCTGCCCTGGGTTCCGCCTGAGGTGCAGCCTGCGAGCATCACTGCCATGCAGGACATCGCCAAAAAGGTCATTATCTTTTTAATCTTCATTTTTGCCCTCCTGAATTTATCAGTCATTTCCCGGCTGTCATTTTTTCATACCGTACTTCACACTGCTAAGTTGATCTGATCCGGATCACCAGTTGATCTCATATTTGCCCTCTTCGAGTTTTGCCTCAAATTCTTCCTTCGGAAGCGGCTTGTCAAAATAGAAGCCCTGCGCGATCTCGCAGTTATTATCGAGCAGGCATTTGATCTGGTTTTCTGTCTCAACGCCTTCGGCAATACATTCAAGACCCATAGCCTGCGCCATGGAAACCACGTGCCGGAACATGATACTGGTAATGCTGCCGGCCGCCTCTTCATCCTTCGGCAGAAAACTCCGGTCGATCTTGAGCACGTCCCAGTCGATCTCTCGGATCAGGTTCAGGGATGAATAGCCCATGCCGAAATCATCCACGCTGGTGCGGATCCCCGCCTGCTGCAATCCCTGTGCCACTCTGCGAAGGTCCTTGAACCGCACATCCGTCGTGGTCTCTGTCAGCTCGATCTCAATATACTCATGCGGCACCTGATTGCGGTCGATGATCTGCAGGATATGCTCGAGAAGGTCCGTATCGAGCAGGTGTTTTCTGGACAGATTCACGGAAGCCCGTACGCCGGTCTCATGGGTATCCAGCCAGGCCCGTAGATCCTTGCATGCCCGATCAAGCACATAAAAATCAAGGTCACAGATCTCGGTGGTCTGCTCGATGATGGGTATGAATTCCATTGGCGGGATCACCCTGCCATCCCTTACCCAGCGGCAAAGTGCTTCAGTGCCTACGATCTGACCGGTTCTGATATTCACCTTCGGCTGATAATAAACAACAAATTCACCGTTACCCAGAGCTCTCGGGAACATCCGCCTGATCCGCATCATGTTATCCCGCTGTTTTCTCAGCTCCGCATCATAAAAGATCACGTAACCGGTATCGGCGCGTTTTGCCACAGCCTCTGCGGAAGAAACCCTGTCCATGACCTCGCGGATATGGGTATCCCCGAAATCCCCGGGAATCTCATATACGCCAACGGAAGCGGAAATATAGATCCGCCTGCGGTGCTCTTTATCATAAACTACCGGAACGCCGCGCAGGATCTCCAAAATACTGCCCAGCAGGTCTTTTTTGAAAACAGCGGCAAAATTGTCTCCGCCGATCCTGCAGGCAATTCCGTCATCTTCGATCACGGTCTCCACCAGATGGAAATACCGCCGCATGGCCACATCGGCGTTATCCCTGCCGATATCCTGATTGACCACAGAGAACTGTTTCAGATTAAAACGAATGGCCGTATATTCCGAGATCTCTCCGTCATCCTGCGCTCTTTCAAGGAAACGCATAAAGGCACGGAAATTGGGGTAGCCCATTTCATCATTGAAGCCGACCTGGACGATCGCTTTGCTCAGCCTGTTCCGGCTGATAAACGCCATGAGGGCACGCAGCATAACATCGACCTTCTGCAGCTCCTCATTGTCAAGAAAATCATCATTCGCCATGTACAGCGTGCCTTTGATGATGGCACCGCTCATACTCTCGACACGCTTGCTCAAAACCACTTTTTCCGCACGCCCATTATCATAATCCACCATAACTTCACCATCTCCGAGTTTTTCCCGGCCGGCGGATCTGTAAAACTCCGTCACGCCCTTGGCGATATGGAACAGTTCACAGATTTCGGAAAGGGTTTTTACCAGGTCTTCCCTGGAAAAGTCCTTGACCACGACCATGTTGTCGACCATTTTCTCAAATAATACGTAATACTGTTCTCTTTTTGCATCATCCATGATAAGTACTCCCAATTCATATGATAGTTTTTTCTGTTTTTGTTTTTCCAAATATTGCTATTTCTTTATATTATTTCATTGTATCTCCTGTTGTCCGGATTGCTGCATTGGCTGCTGCATTGGTTGCTGTATTGATTGCTGCATTGGTTGCTGTATCAGTTGCTGCATTGGCTGTTGCATCGGCTGCTGCATCGGTTGCTGTATTGATTGCTGCACCGGTTGCTGTATCTGCGGCCCCTTCTTCGGCTGCTTCCCGGATTTTCCGCCGGTGGCATGCATCGGATCGATCTTGTATGCAGCAAGCCGCATAAAGAAATACGAGATCAGCAGGATCACTGCCACGGAAATTACGATCCATAAAATCCCGGTTGCCAGTATTTCCGTCCCCTTCAGTCCTTCCTCTGCAATCGATTTTACCGCAAAGGATTCACCGGCGATCACATGGGTATAGAACTCTATGAACGTCATGATCGGATTGGGAAAAAGTGCCACCAGCCCGATGGTGACCAACAGTTCTCCAAAAATGCTGTTATACCCTGCCGAAGTCGCATCATAGATTGCCGCAAAAAGGAGCGGCGCAAACGTCATGCCGTAGAGCAAAAACAACATCACATAAGTCAAGATAATGGCCGTCACGCTTTTCCGGCATACTGCGGATGCAAACATGGAAATGGACCCTTCCAGGATGCAGAGCACCACAACCATAAGCAGGTAAAACAAAAGCGCAAACCAGCTGATGCCGCCGATGGTAAAACCGACCGCCATGATGGGTATGGACGCGATCACATACATCATGATCCTCGAAATGGCGCTCATCATTTTTCCCGTGATGATCTGCATGGGTCTGATCTGTGTCGTCAGCATGATATCAAAGGTCTGCCGTTCCTTTTCCCCGGTGATCGACGGTGCGCAGGTGATGGGAACGATCAGAGCTACGATGCAGATCTCCGCAATGGATACCACAGGAAACATCGACACAAACGATGAAAGCGCCTGGGCATTGGACGAGGCGGAATACCTGCTGGTATAGCCTAAGATCCTGAGCGCGAACAGAAAAACGATCATCAGGATCACTTCATACGCAAACAGCCCCCAGGAAAAACGCATACTGCGGGATGTAATGGTAAGGTCTTTTTTTACGATTGGATTCCATCTGAATTTCATAATCTATTACCTAATTTATCAGTCATTTCCGACTGCCATATCTTCACATCGGACTTTGCACTGTTTAACTGATACTCTCTTCACTGTTTCCGGTCAGCTGCATGAACATCTGCTCCAGATTATCCTGCTGTCTGTGGTAACCGTCCAGTACAACGCCCTGCTGCAGCAGCTCGATCAAAAACCGGTTCATTTTTTCATCATCACCGGGATGTCTGATCTTGATCTGGTGCTCCATAACGGATTCCACTTCAATATCGGCCATCTGCCGGATGATGGAGATCGCACGTTCCCGGTCCTTGGTGATCTCCAGGATCACGGAGCTGTTGTCTTTCCCGGTCTGCAGGATATCTTCGATTTTGCCCACTGCCACCAGCCGTCCCTGATCCATAATGCCGATGCTGGTACACATTTCAGACAACTCCGAAAGAATGTGGGAGCTGATGATAATGGTTTTTCCCATGCTCCGAAGGTTCATGAGCAGTTCCTTCATCTCCACCCTTGCCCGCGGGTCAAGACCGGAAGAAGGTTCATCTAAAACCAGAAGCCTCGGATCATGCAAAAGTGCCCTTGCCACGCAAAGGCGCTGCTTCATGCCGCGGGAAAGAGAATCCACATATTCGTCCCGTTTATCCGAAAGGTTCACCAGCTCTAACAGATCTGTCGTCAGGGCCGCTGCCTCTTTGGCGGAAATGTTGTATAAAGACGCATAGAACTCCATATATTCCGAAACTCGGAAATTATCATACACGCCGAAAAAGTCCGGTACATAACCAATACAGCGTTTCACTTCATTCGGTTGCTTTTTCAGGCTCATCCCGTCAATGATGACCTGTCCGCTGGTCTCCTTTAACAGTCCGCAGACAATGCGGATGGTGGTGGTTTTGCCTGCGCCGTTGGGTCCGACAAAACCAAACAGATCTCCCTTCGGGATATGAAGCGAGAGTCCCTTTACCGCCTGGTGCGTGCCATAATTTTTATAAAGTCTGTCAATGTAAAGCAATGATTTTTCCTCGAATGTATTATATAGCTATCGCTTCGAATTACATCTCAATCAAATTTTCTACGATTAAATATCTCGTTATCGCTTCGAATACAGTACAGTTAAATTTTCCTGGCGACCAATCGCATCGACGACTTCGATATCATCTTCCGTCACTGCGATCACGCCGTCCGTAAATCCTCTTTCTGTCAGGTCCATATAACCGACGCAGAGAGCACCGAGCATCCGCGCCTTATCATATCTTTTATTATCATAATGCGTCGTCATATAGCCTCTGAGCACGTTGTAGTCATCGATCATAAAATCCTTTTCCTCTACGTGATCCAGATCCTTTGTATTGAACGACTGGCCGTTCTTAATATCATGGAACAGAACGCCGAAGCCATTCCGGACAACCAGCGCGTAGGCAAGGTCGTGTCCCGTTTCGTTTTTCAGCGTGCCCTTGATGTTTCCCATGTCCAGTTCACTGCCTTCCCTGTCAAAACGAAGGGTGCCTTTTTGCGTATTTTGGGAAAGTGCCTCAACGAAAAACTCATCAAAACTGCTCCCCGGCTTGATATCGAAGATCAGTTTTTCCCCGCCAACCCGAAGCTTGGATCCGCTTTCCTTAAAGCCATAGCTTCTGTCCTGGCCGGGCGAAGCTGCATACACCGTTTCCTTCATCGGCATCGACCATTCACTGTTTGAGGAATGATATCCTTCGATATGGCTTCTGACATTGTCGCCGCCGTCTGCAGAAGCCACATTGACAACGGAAACATGCAGGCCGTTCACCCGGTTGCCGGCGCCTGCCAAAAAGATCAGCGCCACAAAAACCGCTGCCGCTGCCGGAATATAAAGCCAGATCTGTTCCCTGCGGCCCGCTTTTTTCAAAAGCAGATAAAGCACAGGACCGATCATGATCACGTAAACAACGACGATCAGACGAAGCCATCCGAAACGCAGACTGATCTGCGGCTCGATATAGTGGAAGCACTCCTGGATATCATAGTAGGAATTAGAAGAATTATAAGCACTCGCACTGTTGGAATAGGTGTAGAGATTCATATAGATATTGTGCAGGAAATAGTTTCTCTCTTCCCCGCCAAAGGTGCTCTCTACCATGATCCTGCCATCGACATCCGTAACCTGCAGATGGCTCAGCGAAAACGGAAGGAGCATGATCGCGCCATCCATATGCTGCCTGACCATATAGGTCCGGTCGCCGTTAGGATCGATATAAGAGGAGCCGTAATCAATATAGGCAAAGTCCATATCCTTTGTCCCCGGCTCTATCACCTTTGCATCGAGCAGGTTTTCATCAATTCCGGAAATGGTTTCCGGCCTTTGACCGGTTCCGATCAAAAGCTGTCCGCCGCCGATCACCCAGCTCTCGATCGTCAGGAGCTGTTTGTCACTTAAGACGGAGGTGTCAAAATCATCGATCACAAGCACTTTCAGATACGCAAGATCATCTTCCGTAAAATCCCTGTCAAGATCCAGCAGGGCGACGCCCCGAAGGTCGCTGCCAAGATACATTTCTTCGCCGCCGTTGTCCATCCAATAGAGATTGCCCGGATCATCAGCCAACAGCCCTACCGCCAGCGCATTTTCCAGACTGTCCGGAAATACCTTGGCACATTGCAGTTTTGTTTCCTGAATGAGTTTCTTTTTCTCATAAATCTGCACGACTACCGGATACCTGGTATCGGAAAACATTTTCAGATAAGACTCGGGTACTTTAAAACGCAGATCCTTTGTCGCACCGGAGGGCAGGGCTGCTGACATCACATACGCAAAGCTGTTGTCATAATCCTCGAGTTTCAGGTGAACCTCTGCGCTGACATCTTTTCCGTGGTTTGTGATGGAGACATAGGTATCATAGCAGTCCGTGGCCATGTTCAGCTGCGCCGAGGCATCTACCTCAAACCGCTCCAGTTTTGCATCTTCTTCGATATCCAATAGCCCTGCGTCAAAATCTTCCGCTAATGTGTTTACGATATTACCGAAAACCGCAGTCATGCATACTGCCAGCAGAAGGATTATCTGCACAAAAAAACCCACGCCTTGTTGTTTTCTTATCAGCGCGTTTGCCTGTCCTTTTTTTCTTTTGTATAGAAACTGCATAAAAACAAACCAACCTTTACTAACAGATCGCTTACGTTGTAAGCTCCTTCAGTATACCATGTATTGGCTGATATTCCAAATATTTTTCTGAGATTGGCAATGCCAAAAAAGAAGCGGGCTCTATCCTATATTCATAGTTTTTCGGGTATAGTTATATGCTGTATCCGTTGACACTTTTTCGCGGCAGGTTCAAAATGGTATCTGCGTATATTTACTTTTCAGTATATTTATTTCAAGGAGGAATCTTATGAAAAACAAGAGCATACAAAAAGCGCTCGCGCTGTTCCTGAGCGCATCCCTGCTGCTGGCCGGCTGCGGGGGAAATGCAGCTGCGGATGGAGGCAGCGGCGCAGATGATGCAGCGTCGCAAACTGCTGCGGAAGAAGGCAGCAGCGATGAAGGTACAGCTAAAGAGGAGGCCCCCAGCCTTCCGAAGGAGGATGCACAGGAAGCTTTTGAAAAGGCAGGGATTGAAACAGAGATCCCGGATCTGTCTTCCGTTTTGGCTTCTGCAGACGGCCTTGGCGAAGATGCCATCGTCGGCGCCTGCGTCGGATCGAGCACCATGCATGACGGCAAGCTCATGGCCATTGCCGAAAAGCATTTTAACGGCATCACGCTGGAAAATGAATTAAAGCTTGACTGCATGCTGGGTTATAACAATGACGCACCCGCGCCTGACAGCATTCATGAAGAAGAATTAAACGGTGAGACCATCGAAGTGCCTACCCTTGATCACTCCAGGGCCGATGCGGTTCTTGACAAGATTGCAGAGTGGAACGCGAACCACGATGATCATCAGATCCGTGTCCGCGGACACGTTCTGGTATGGCATTCCCAGGCGCCGGAGTGGTTTTTCCATGAAGGCTATGACAAAGCAAACGCCTATGTTTCCAAAGATGTGATGAACAAGCGTCTGGAATGGTATATCAAAACCATGCTCACCTATTATGCAGGGGAAGGCAGCAAATACGAAGGGCTTTTCTACGGATGGGACGTGGTCAATGAAGCCATCAGTGATTCCACAGGCACATACCGCACCGATACAGAGCCCGGCGGCGATCAGCTTTCCGATTCCACCCATGGCAGCAAATCCAGCTGGTGGAAGGTTTACGGCAGCAACGAATTCATCATCAATGCCTTCCGTTTTGCAAACCAGTATGCACCTGCTGACCTGGAACTGTATTACAACGATTACAACGAATGCGATTCCAATAAGGGCAACGGCATTGAGCAGCTGCTGAAGGATGTCAAGGCAGCGGACGGTACCAGGATTGACGGCATGGGCATGCAGGGACATTACACGGTCGGCGCGCCTTCCATGGATCAGATCGAAGCGGCTGTCCTCAGATATTCCGCCCGCGTGGGAAAAGTCATGCTGACAGAGCTGGATATCAAGACCAGCCCCGCTTTTGACGGTTCCAAGGAAAAACTGCCGGAAGAACTGCAGAAAGAAGCTGCTTATTACAGCAGTATTTATGAACTGTTAAAAACTCTGGATAAGGAAGACGGCATTGATGTTTCCGGTCTGACTGTCTGGGGCGTCATCGATACCTATTCCTGGCTGCAGCAGCAGAGCAACGTAGGCGGCGGGGCCAGCGGAAACTCCACCCAGTATCCTCTGCTCTTTGACAGCGATTACAAGGCAAAACCCGCCTTCTATGCACTGCTGGATCCGAGCACGGTAGATCCCAGCATTTTGGAGATCAAGCGTCCTACCATCGAGATCAAAAAAGGAAGCATCACCGTTGACGGCAAAGCAGATGATGCCTGGGAAGACGCCGAACCCGTAGCTTTGGATATCCAGCTCGGTGCCAAGACCACCTGCGACGCCAAACTGCTTTGGGATGAGGAATATCTGTATGTGTACATGGATGTGAAAGACGGCGAGCTGAATGATGACAGCGCCGATGATTATCAGCAGGATTCCATCGAAGTCTTCATTGATGAAAACCATGCCCTTGCAGGTTCCTACGAACCGGATGACAAGCAGTACAGAGTCAGCTTCAACAACAAGCAGAGCTTCAACGGTGAAAAATGCGTGGCAGAGAATATCACTTCGGAAGTAACGATCACGGATGAAGGATATATCGTGGAAGCGGCTATGAAGTGGACTGATATCACACCTAAGGCAGGTGACCAGATCGGACTGGAACTGCAGGTCAATGACGCCACAAACGGCGGATCCAGAAGGGGTACTTCCAGCTGGGCCGATGATTCCGGCACCTGCTACATGAACCCGAGCATGCTGGGGCATGCGACACTGATTGAATAAAAAAGCCATAGAAAACGGCCGCTGCATGGCAGCGGCCGTTTTCTTATGTACAATAATCATTACTTCATGAAAACATATTCCTCTATTTCCGCAATACACCTTTCTTTGAAGAAACCGTCCATCCATTCATCTCTGGGTTTCTCGCGCTCTGCTACAAAGTAGAGGGCATGCCTTCCGGTGACGGCCTGCACTTTTCCGGTGTAAACGCCATCGCCGAGATCCACATTCACGCCGCCGATGCACTTGCCGCCCTTTTCCTCATTGGGCGCATCGATCCAGACACGATAGGTCCCCCTGCAGCCTGTGCCATGTACTTTCATGGCCAGTTTCATGGTCTTGGTGGTATCGTCTTTTCCGAAATCAAAATACTTATAGCCGATCACACAGCCGTCCTTCACATTCGTAACAACACGGGTGAAGGCGTCTTTTTCCGTGGTAAAGCAGTGATCCGTCAGCACGCAGGCGATCTCAGCCTTTACAGGATAATAGGGATTTAAGCTGTCCTCAAATCCGAGGGATGTCATCTCTACAGGCGGGATGGTCCCGTCCGGCAGGATGGTCACTTTTTCCACACAGGCACGGCGTGATGTGATGCCGTGATTGCTCAGGCGGTGATAAAAAACATACCACTGGTCTTTTATCTTCACAAGGGAGCCGTGGTTATTGCCCTGGGGCTCGTAGTCCACGCCGTTATCGATGATATAGCCGCGGTATTCGAAAGGTCCCGTGGGAGATTTGGAAGTCGCATAAGCCAGTCGGGTGCCTTTTCTTGGAGAATAGATCAGGTAATACAGATCACCGATCTTTCTCGGAGAGCTTGCTTCGTAAAAGCGCTTCTCTACCGGTACTTCCTGTCTGTCATCGATCACCGGACGCCTTAAGGAACCGGGGATCACTTTGTACATGGTCTCGGGATCGAGTTCGTTCATGTTGGAATGCTCGAAACCGTAGTAAGCATAAACCCGTCCGTCATCATCCACGAGAACGCCGATATCATTGAAGATCCCGTCATCACCGGCATCTTCCGGCGCATACTCATACTCGGAGATGAACTTGAACGGTCCTTCCGGCGTATCGCTGACACTGACACAGCCCTTGGATCCGAGGATGTAGGTGTAGAGATAGTATTTTCCGTCTTTCTCGATCACATCCGGCGCGTAGATCTCCTGATCCGTATGTGTCACGCTGGACTCATGATCGGAGTCCGGCCTGGAATGGTAGCTGTGTCCGTGGCATTCCCAGTGATTTAAGTCATCAATGGATGCACTCCAGACTTTTAATTTGTAGTCACAAAAATTCACGCCGCCCGGCGTGTCATGAGAACCGTAGAGATAGACTCTGTTCCCAAATTGTCTCGGTTCTCCGTCCGGGATGTACTCCCAGAGTGGTAAAATTGGATTCGGCATATTGTTTCCTCCTAATTGATCAGTAGTTTATCGCATCAAATTTACATATCATTCTTTATACTGCTTTCGATTGCATTAGACCCCTCATCCGTCAGCTTCATTTGCGGTATCATCATTCGTTGTTTCCGCTGTATTTGTTTCCGTTGTATCAGTTTCTGCCGGCCCGTTTCCCGCTGCGTCCCGGAACATTGCCCAGGCGGCATCCTTTTCGGATTCTTTGACGCCTTCATCAGCCGGTTTTTCACCAAACAGCTTCGCCTCGAGTTTATCAAACTCTTTTACAAAAAAGGCGCTGTTGTAATAGAGCATAACCGTCTGGGCGCCAAGGCAGATGAGCCAGGCCCATTTAAAGTACCAGATGCCGATGATAAAGGGCAGGATAAAGCAGATGATGGCCAGAAAGACTCTCGGGAATCTGGCAGCCGCAAGTCCTAAGGCCGTCCTGACTGCCTCGCCGGTTGTGATCTCATACCTTGCGATGATCGGGAAAAAGCAAAAGACCACCATCATAAAGATCATGGAGACCACGAACAGGATCCATTTGTAGGCATCGGG
>JAEEKC010000140.1 GCA_016282215.1 Lachnospiraceae bacterium | reverse complement strand
TCCGCGAAAGCTGATGAAGCGGGCGAAGATGTGACTGCATCTGCGGATGCTTCAGAGGGGAAAGAAGCCGATCAGCCGCAGGAGATAGACCCGCAGCTGAAGGCAAAGATTGATGAAAAGCAGGCAAAACTCCTGAAGCTTGCAAAGACCAAAAAGAATGTTATGGATTATCAGGAAGTGGTGGAGTTCTTCTCGGATCTGCAGCTTGAAGATGATCTGCTTGATTCCGCTATCGAGTATTTAGAGAAGAATGGTGTTGACGTTCTTAGGATCAGTGATGATGACGAACCGGATGAGGAGATGCTCCTTGCGGAAGAGGAAGAAGTGGATGTTGAAAACATCGATCTTTCCGTTCCGGACGGTATCAATATCGAGGATCCTGTACGTATGTACTTAAAGGAGATCGGTAAGGTGCCGCTGCTGTCAGCCGACGAGGAGATCGAACTGGCGAAAAAGATGGAGAAGGGCGATGAAGAGGCCAAGAAAAAGTTAGCGGAGGCAAACCTGCGGCTTGTTGTTTCCATTGCAAAGAGATATGTCGGCAGAGGCATGCTGTTTCTGGATCTGATCCAGGAAGGAAATCTTGGATTGATCAAAGCCGTGGAGAAGTTTGATTACCGGAAGGGATATAAGTTCTCAACATATGCGACCTGGTGGATCCGCCAGGCGATCACAAGAGCAATCGCCGATCAGGCCAGAACCATCAGAATTCCGGTACATATGGTTGAGACGATCAATAAACTGATCCGTGTCAGCAGACAGCTGCTGCAGGAGCTCGGGCGTGAACCGACGCCGGAAGAGATCGCGACGGAAATGAAGATGCCGGAAGACAGGGTGCGTGAGATCATCAAGATCTCTCAGGAACCTGTATCTTTAGAAACCCCCATCGGTGAGGAAGAGGATTCTCATCTCGGAGATTTTATTCAGGATGATAATGTGCCGGTACCGGCAGATGCGGCAGCGTTCACGCTGCTTCGCGAGCAGCTCAATGAGGTGCTTGATACGCTGACCGAGCGTGAACAAAAGGTGTTGAAACTCCGTTTCGGCCTGGAAGACGGAAATGCCAGAACACTGGAAGAAGTTGGAAAAGAGTTTAATGTAACCCGTGAGCGTATCCGGCAGATCGAAGCGAAAGCACTCAGGAAACTCCGGCATCCGAGCCGCAGCAGAAAACTTCGGGATTATCTGGATTGAGGATGGATCCGGCAGGGCAGGATATGAACAATAGAAAATTACCGCATCTTTCCCATCGCCTGCAGGCGATCGTCGACCTGCTTGGCGACGGGACCCATTATGATGTGGTCGCAGATGTAGGATGTGATCACGGCTGGGTGTCCATAACGCTGATACAAAAAGGGATCGCAGACAAGGTGATCGCCAGTGATGTAAGGTCCGGACCTTTGGAAAGAGCAAAGGAACATGTGGCGCAGTACGAGCTTGGAGATCGGATCGAGACGGTGTTGTCGGACGGGCTTTCCCATATTGGTCTGCGTGACGATATGAACAGCGGCATATATGTGTCCGGGCAGAAAGCAGAATCCTTCGTGACAGCGAAATCGGCAGACGCCGCTGTGATCGCAGGCATGGGCGGAATGCTGATCTGTGATATTCTGGATGAATGCGCAAAGAGGAAGGCTCTGCCCGGGACGCTAGTTCTGCAGCCTCAGCTTTCCTGGCAGGAAGTCAGGCAGTGCCTGCGCGGGCTTTCCTATCAGATCACGGCAGAAGATATGGTGAAAGAAGACGGGAAATTCTATGTTTTGATGCGTGCGGAAAGAATGCAGGATAACAATGGATCAGATACCGGTGATAAAAAAACGTATCGGGAATCTGAACTGTATGAGAATAAGGAATCGCAGGAAAAGATAGAGCTGGCTGACCGGTTTGGTCCGTGCCTTCTTGCAAAGAAACATCCCGTATTGAAAGAGTGGCTGCTTTTGCAGCAGGACAATTTTAAAAAGATTCAAAGTCGTGTTTCAAAAGGACATGAAGACAGAGAAGGTATCGAAGAAAAACTGCATTACCTGGAGGCAGCACTGAAACGGTTCGATCTGTAAGAAACCTTCGGGCAGATCGCATCGGATCATCTATGTTACGAAAGGGGCGGCAATGAGACTTGATCAGATTCTTGAAAAACTGGAAGAGCATTCACCCTTATCCTATGCGGAGAGCTGGGATAACTGCGGACTTCTGGTAGGAAAGGCAGGAGCGGAGATTTCCTGCGTTTACATTGCTCTGGATGCAACGGCTGACGTGATCAGAAAGGCGGTTGAAAATGAAGCGCAGCTGATCCTGACCCATCATCCGCTGATCTTCGGAGGGCTGAAAAAAGTCAGCAGTGAAGATTTTGTCGGGAAAAGAGTGTTGAAGCTGGCAAGCAGGAATATCGCGCTGTATTCCATGCATACGAACTTCGATATCATGGGGATGGCCGATGCTGCAGCAGATACGCTGGGACTGAAGCAGCGGGAGGTGCTTTCCATAACCTTTGAGGATGATATTTCAAAAGAGGGGTTCGGGCGGTTCGGCAGGCTGCCGAAGCTGATGACGCTGGATGAATGTGCGCTGTATGTCAAAGAGCGTTTTCATGCGGAAAGCGTTCGGGTATTCGGTGACGGCGATCTGGAGATCGAACGGGCAGCGATCCTTCCGGGGAGCGGCAGTTCCATGATACAGGATGCCATAAAGGCAGGAGCCGAGGTTATGATCACCGGAGATATTTCCCATCATAACGGGATCGATGCATGGGAGCAGGGACTGGCAGTGATCGATGCGGGGCATTACGGCCTCGAACAGATCTTTGTGCCGTATATGGCAGAATTTTTAAGCCGGAATTTCCCGAATCTGACGGTGATACCGGACGAGGCAAGATGCCCGTTCCATACACTTTAGTCATAAAAGATTTCGCAGTGGGGCGAACATAAAAGCAAAACGTATGTAATTAATTTCAGGAGGTGCAGCTGTGTTTGAATTGACTATTTGCGGGGAAAAGAAGAGTTTTGAAGAAAAAGTGACAATGAAAGAGTTAGCAAAGGCTTACTCTGACAGATTTGACAGTGATATCGCTCTGGCGTTGGTGGACGGAAAGATCCAGGAGCTGGGCAAGAGCATTTCGAAAGATGCAGAAATAGACTTTTTGACAATGAAGAGTTCCGCGGGGCATAAGGCCTATGTCCGCACTGCAACCATGATGCTGCTGGTGGCGATCGACAGAAATATGAGCTTTCTGCGGCCGGACCAGGTAAAGGTGGAATTTGCCATAGGAAACGGCTATTACATCAGTATAAAGGATCATGCGGTAACGCAAGATGAGATCAAAACACTGACGGATCATATGCAGAAAATGTGTGAAGACGCGCTGCCTGTCACAAAAACAACATATCCGAAGGCAGAGGCCGTTAAGCTGTTTGAAAAGGCGGGAATGTCCGATAAGGTGAAACTGTTCCGGTACAGGATGAGTTCTTACATCAATGTCTATGAGCTGGACGGCTATCAGGATTATTATTATGGCTACATGCTGCCGGATACCGGTTATATACGGTATTTTGAGCTGCTGACTTATAAAGACGGTATCATTTTGAACCTGCCGGGAATCCAGACGCCGGATGTGGTATCTGACTTTGTTCCCAGGGAAAAACTGTTTGAAACGCTCAATCAGGCAAATGACTGGGGTGCAACGATCGGGATCGATACCGTGGGCGATCTGAATGACCAGATCTGCATGGGAAACCTGTCGGATCTTATTCTGGTACAGGAAGCGCTTCAGGAACGCAGGATCGGTGAGATCGCAAGGCAGATCGCAGAGCGCGGCGGCGTGAAATTTGTCATGATCGCAGGACCTTCCTCCAGCGGCAAGACATCTTTCTCGCACAGGCTTTCCATTCAGCTTCGGACCCTTGGCCTGAACCCGCATCCCATCGCATTGGATGACTATTTTGTAGACAGAGAGCATACGCCAAAGGATGAGGACGGAAATTATAACTTTGAGTGTCTCGAAGCATTGGATGTGGAACTGTTTAATAAGGATATGCTGAAACTCCTGAATGGCGAACGGGTAGAGCTGCCGACATTTAACTTCAAGACAGGTCTTCGCGAATACCGCGGAAACTTCAAGCAGCTCGGCAAGGATGATATCCTGGTACTTGAGGGCATCCACGGACTGAATGATAAGATGAGTTATTCTCTGCCGAATGAGAGCAAATTCAAGATCTATATCAGCGCGCTTACCAGTCTGAATATCGATGAGCATAACCGGATCCCGACTACAGATACCAGGCTTCTTCGCAGAATGGTGCGCGATGCCAGGACCAGAGGCAACAGCGCACAGCGGACGATCGGTATGTGGAATTCCGTCAGAAAAGGAGAGGAAGAGTATATCTTCCCCTTCCAGGAAAATGCAGATGCGTTTTTTAACAGTGCGCTGATCTATGAGCTGGCGGTGATCAAGCAGTTCGCCGAGCCGCTTCTGTTTTCCATAACGCCGGAGGAGCCGGAGTATAACGAGGCAAAGAGACTTTTGAAATTCCTGGATTATTTCCTGGGTGTCAGCTCAGAGAATCTGCCGAACAATTCACTTGTGCGTGAATTTGTGGGCGGCAGCTGTTTTCCGGTTTGAATAATAACTAATAAGATTGCAGGAAAACATAAGACGTGATATAATCAAATGTTGTGCGAAATCAAAGAGCCTGCAGGTTCAAACGAAACGGTTTTGCGCAGAATAATAGATTCAAACTGATTCCGTCCCGGAAGGGATGAGCCGGACAGGTGATCGCGGCTGCCTTTGGCAGGTGAGGAAAGTCCGGGCTTTACAGGGCAGGATGCCGGATAACGTCCGGTGGAGGCGACTCCCAGACCAGTGCAACAGAAATGATACCGCCGCTTTTTGCGGTAAGGGTGAAATGGCAGTGTAAGAGACTACCGCCCTGACGGTAACGGCAGGGGCAGATGTAAACTCCATCCGAAGCAAGACCAAACAGGGAACGATGCAGTGGCCCGCTGGGTTTCCAGGTAGGTCGCTCGAGCCTGTCGGTAACGGCAGGCCTAGACAGATGATCACCCGCGACAGAACCCGGCTTATCGTCCGACTCATCCTTTCCGCAGACGGAATCGTAAAATATGGATAAGAAATCAGGAGGAAAAAATGACAAAGATAGACATTGTATCCGGTTTTTTGGGTGCGGGAAAAACAACACTGATCAAAAAACTGCTGAAAGAAGCACTTGGCGGCGAGCAGGTAGTGCTCATCGAGAATGAATTCGGCGAGATCGGAATTGACGGCGGGTTTTTGAAAGAATCCGGGATTGAGATCACGGAGATGAATTCCGGTTGTATCTGCTGTTCTTTGGTGGGAGATTTCGCCACTTCGTTGAAAGAAGTGCTTGATAAGTATTCACCGGATCGAATTTTGATCGAGCCCTCAGGTGTCGGCAAGCTTTCGGATGTTATGCGCGCAGTGGAAGGAGCAACAGCTCCGCAGGGTGTTCATTTAAACAGTGCCGTAGCAGTTGTGGATGCCAAGAAATGTAAGACTTACTTAAAGAATTTTGGTGAGTTTTTTGAAAACCAGATCGAGCATGCCGGTACGATCATTTTGAGCAGGACCGGTGAAATGAGCCAGGACAAGATCGATGCCTGCATCACGCTGATCCGTGAACATAATGCAAAGGCGCAGATCGTAACAACGCCCTGGGAAAACCTGACCGGTGAGAAGATGCTGGAAGCCATTGAAAATGCCCATGATCTCGAGAAGGAACTCCTTGCGGAAGTGATGGCCATGGCGAAGGATGAACATGAGCATCATCACCATCATCACGATCATGATGAGCATGAACATCATCACGATCATGACGAGCATGAACATCATCACGATCATGATGAGCATGAACACCATCACGATCATGACGAGCATGAGCATCATCACCATGACGGAGAGTGTAGCTGCGGCCATCATCACCATCATGATGCTGATGAAGTCTTCACAAGCTGGGGCATGGAAACGCCCGATGCTTATTCCAAGGATGAGATCGAGAGCATCCTGGCAAAACTGGAAGATCAGGAAACCTACGGATATGTCCTTCGCAGTAAGGGAATGCTGCCTTCTATGGACGGCGCTTTCTGGCATTTCGATTATGTGCCCGGTGAATCCGAAGTGCGCAGCGGCACTGCAGAGGTGACCGGCAAGATCTGTGTCATCGGCTCAGAGCTCAAAGAAGATAAGCTGAAAGAACTGTTCGCAAAATAAGATATGGCATTTATAAGATATGGCATTTGTTAGAAAGGAACGATTATGATCCCGGTATATATGATCAATGGTTTTCTGGACAGCGGAAAAACCATGTTTATCGAATACACCATATCACAGCCTTATTTCCGGACAAAGGGAACCACGCTTCTGGTTGTCTGCGAAGAGGGTGAGAATGAGTATGATCCGCAGCTTTTGAAGGATTCGGGTGCGGTGGTAGAGCTGGTAGAAAACGAGGAAGACTTTACATCGCAAACGTTGATCGGTTTTGAGAAAAAGCACAGGCCGTCCCGCGTGATCGTTGAGTTCAACGGAATGTGGAACAGCAAGAATGTAAAGCTGCCCTGGCATTGGAAGCTGGAACAGCAGATCACGCTGATCGACGGTTCCACCTTTGCATCCTATTTTACCAATATGAAGTCGCTGCTGGCGGAGCATATCCGGAAATCCGAGATGATACTGATGAACCGCTGCGATAACATCATGGACAAGATCCCGGGCTATAAGCGCAATATCAAAGCGATCAATCAGAAGGCGGATATCATTTTTGAAGACAAGAATGGCGAGGTAAATGTCACGCTCGAAGAGGATCTGCCCTATGATGTGGAGGCAGATGTCATCGAGCTGGATGATATGGCGTACGGCGTCTGGTATATCGATGTACTGGATAATGCACAGAGATATGTGGGAAAGACCATTTCCTATGTGGGACAGGTTATGAAACCGAAGGAATTCCCCAAAGGGTATTTTGTCCCGGGACGTATGGCAATGACCTGCTGTGCAGAAGATATGGCGTTTTTGGGATATGCCTGCAAATATGATAAAACAGATGACTTAACTGAACGGGACTGGATCAAAGTGACGGCAAAGGTGAAGATCGAGTATTTTCAGGATTACGGAAGAGAAGGTCCGGTGCTCGAAGCACTTAGTGTAGAAAAAGCTGCAAAGCCGAAGGATGAAGTGATCAGTTTTGTGTGATTTAGGAGGATAGTAAATTGGGTCTGAATGAAGATCAGGATACAGAAGAAACAAATGTAAATACTGCAGAACAGGGCGATGTTATGGAGCAGGAGAACAATGCAGAGGCTGAGGTGGAAGAGCAGCTGGGAGGCAAAGCGGTGCTTCGCGAAGTCTTATCCTGGGTGGCGACCATTGCGATCGCATTTGCCATCGCTCTTTTTCTGAATCATTTTATCATTGTAAATGCAAATGTCCCCACAGGATCCATGGAAAACACGATTCAGCCGGGTGACCGTGTGATCGGAAACAGACTGGCTTATCTAAACAGTGATCCGCAGCGTGGAGACATCGTGATCTTTAAATATCCTGTAAATGAGAAAGAAATCTATATCAAGCGTGTGATCGGCCTTTCAGGGGAAACGATCGAGATCAAGGATGCGAAGGTATATATCAACGGAAATCCTCAGCCGCTTTACGAGCCCTACCTGAAAGAAGAATGGGTGGTGGCAAGCGACGGTCTTTTTCTCAACATCCCGGAAGGGTATTATTTCTGCATGGGTGATAACCGCAATAATTCCGCTGATTCCAGGTACTGGGCCGGCGAGGCTGTTGAGGCTGACCTTGCTAAGGATTATGCGGATGCCGTTGAGAAAGGCTACTGCTTTGTGAAAAGAGAAAAAATCCTCGGGAAAGCAGCTTTTCGGTATTTTCCGAAACCGAAAAAATTTGAATCGATCGAATACTGATCAAATCTGAGGTGTTTTTCTCAGATCTGATCATATTTCCCTTCACAATACTTACAGCGATAACTGCCTTTCTTCTCATCAGAAAGAACGAAGATATGCGGAAGCCCCTGCTCAATGGAAGTAATGCAGCGGGGGTTTTTGCATTTGATGACGTTCTTGATCTCGCGGGGGAGGATCAGGTCATCCTTATGCATGATCTCACCGGCCTGGATGACGTTGACAGTGATGTTGCGGTCTAAGAATGCCAGGATATCCAGATTGATGGAGCCGACAGGGCATTCAACTTTTAAAATGTCTTTCTTTCCCATTTTGTTGCTGCGGGCATTTTTGATGATGGCAACCTGGGCATCTGTTTTATCCAGCTGCAGAAGATGATAGATCGTCAGGCTTTTTCCGGCCTGGATATGGTCAAGTACGTAGCCTTCCTCGATTTTTCCTACATTTAACATCAGCGGATTCTCCTTTCGATTTAACTTGCGTTTTAGGCATTTGGGTTTTGTATCGGATTTTACATTTTGATGAAACTCATGATTCAAATCTGTATTGTCACGTTATGATTCGATGCCCAGTAGTGTCAGGATCAGGGCCATGCGGACATAGACGCCATATTGTACCTGCTTGAAATAAGCTGCCCTCGGGTCATCATCCACCTCAACGGAGATCTCATTGACTCTCGGCAGGGGATGCAGGACGAGCATATCTTCCCTTGCCAGGGAAAGCTTTGCTTTGTCGAGAATGTAGAAATCCTTCAGACGTACATAATCCTCTTCGTTAAAAAAGCGTTCTCTCTGGACTCTGGTCATATAGAGAAGATCCAGGTTTCCGATGGTATCCTCTAACTTGATGACTTCTTTGTAAGGGATTCCCTTATCTTTCAGCATATCGATGATGTAGTCGGGGATCCGCAGTTCCTCGGGTGAGATGAATACGAAGCGGATACCTTCATAGCGGGACAGCGCATTGATCAAAGAGTGGACGGTACGGCCGAACTTCAAGTCACCGCAAAGTCCGATGGTAAAGCCGGACAGGCGTCCCTTCATGGAACGGATGGTCAGCATATCGGTCAGTGTCTGGGTCGGATGCTGGTGTCCGCCGTCGCCTGCGTTGATCACGGGGATCTTTGAATGCGTCGCGGCTACGGTTGCGGCTCCTTCCTTGGGATGGCGCATGGCACAGATATCGGCGAAACAGGATATCACACGGATTGTGTCTGCCACGCTTTCCCCTTTCGAAGCGGAAGAAGAACCGGCATCGGAAAAGCCGATGACAGAGCCGCCGAGGTTCAGCATGGCGGTCTCAAAACTCAGTCTGGTTCGGGTGCTTGGTTCGTAAAAGCAAGTCGCCAGTTTTTTGCCGACGCATTTTTTTTCGTACTTTTCCGGATTCTTTTCGATATCTGAGGCCAGATCGAAGAGTCTGTCCAGTTCGTCAACGGTAAAGTCCAGTGGATTGATCAAGTGTCTCATGTAAGTGGGTTCCTTTCTTGAATTTTGGGCCGCAGCGTAAGGGGCGGCCGTATGATATAAAAAAACCGGGGATAAACATCCCCGGAAATGATCATTGATAGGAAAGTAAAACAGAAGTCTCTTTTCGCTTCGGAGCTGCGACTTCGCCTTCGGGATACCCGACCGGTATCAGACAAACCAGTTCGCGGTCTTCCGGAAGTTTCAGGATACCTTCGATCACGGCTCTGTCGAAAATGCCGAGTATCACGGTACCGAGCCCGTGGGAATAAGCGGAAAGACAAAATGTCTGGCTGGCAATTCCGGCATCAAACATCTGCCACCCGTCGCCTCTGTCGGTTGTGAAAGAACCGTCACGTTCATAGCCGCTGCGGTTTTTGATCACTGTGATCGCCATTAAGACCGGCGCATTGTTTACGATATCGGCGTTGGGTTTCCAGGTAGGAAATCCTTTTTCGGCGATCTCGTCTTTGAGAGATCCCTCAATGGCAATATAGCGTGTGATCTGAGTGTGCTTCCAGCTGGGTGCAAAAGCAGCTTCCGATACGATCTCTTCCAAAAGCGCATGATCGATGGCTTTGTCCTGGAATGAGCGAATGCTGCGTCTGCCGATGATACATTCTTTTGCGGTCATGGGATCCTCCTTTTATGGTATGATGGCCACAGCAAAGAGCTGCAGCAGGTTTCTTTGCGAAAAAACTTTCAGTGAATAGTTTACCACAGGATCCGGGAAATGCAAATGGAAATTATAACAAATAGTGGTTTTGGGAAGAAAAAATTGCTTATTTTCCAAACATCTGTTATAATATGACAGATTATATATCTTAATAAGTGTTTATAAATACGAAGTGAAGCATTACTAACTTAATTCAGGAGGATATATCATGGGGTACAAAGAGAGAAAACGTATTTTGTTTTTTGGTCTGCCATGGACGTTTACGGTTTATACCGTGACCGAAGATATGATCAATATGAAGCGCGGGCTTCTCAAAACGCTCGAGGATGACTGCTATATGTACAAGGTAACAGACGTGCAGTTAGAGACCACCTTTATGGAACGTTTGTGCGGCGTGGCTACCGTGATCTGCTTTACCGGCGATAATACATCCCCGACTTTGAAGCTGATCCATGTAAAGCATGCGCATGAGATCAAGGATTATATCTTAAAGACATCCGAGGAAGCCAGGATGAAACGCCGTACGCTGAACACCATGAGCCTGAATATGGCGCATCCGGATGCCATTGATGATATGGATGTATAAATGAGTTTTTACAATGGAAAACAGTAGTTAAAACTACTTAAAATAAGGAGGAGTGATCATGGAACAATTCAGACCGTTTGTAGAGAAGCTGCCGGACTTTTTTAAGCCATGGGGGGAGGAGATTCTTCTTCGGTACTTTGATTTTGAGGGCCGCACAAGCAGAGCAACCTATTGGCACTGCGTTTTGATCAACATCATTATCGGTGCAATCTTCTCGTTGCTTATAAAGGTTCCTTTGGTGGGCATGATCGCAGGTATTGTGGACGTTGTATACGGCATTTTTATGATCGTCCCCGGTATTGCGATCACCGTTCGCAGACTGAATGATACCGGAAAGAGCTGGCCGTATATTTTCTTTGCACTGATCCCCTGCGTAGGCTGGATCATCATGCTGGTCTTCATGCTGCAGGATTCCCAGTGATCCGGCAGATCAGAAGAATGATTTAGAAAGAATAAGAGGCATACCGTAAAAGGGCATCCTGCGGATTTTGCTAGGGTGCCCTTTCGACTGAAAAGAAAAGACATGACGGAAAAACAGATCAGAGAATTTCGGGAATATCTGAAAACGTTAGGCAGCGTGCCTGGGCTTGACAGCATTATCCATCTTTGCAGGAAGCTGGGTGATCCTCAGGATGCGCTGTCCTTTATTCATATTGCGGGGACCAACGGAAAAGGCTCGGTCGGGACGTTTCTTTCCTATGGCCTGGCGGCAGCTGGACTGCGTGTCGGCCGGTTTGTATCACCGGTACTGGCTGATGAGAGAGAGGCCTTTCTGCTGCTGGAGCGAAAAGCGGTGCGCGGCGTCGCGCCGGGGAGATCAGCCGGTGAAAAAAACTTCGAGATCAAACAGGAGATGATATCAAAACGCAGCTATGCATCCTGCCTTTCGCAGGTGGCCAAGGCCGGAAAGGCTATGCAGGATGAGGGCCTTTTGCATCCTACAGCTTTTGAAACAGATACCGCCCTTGCCTTTTTATGGTTTTTGCAGAAAAAATGCGATATCGTTGTTCTCGAATGCGGTATGGGTGGACGGCTGGATTCCACCAATGTGGTAAAGACCACTCTGATGGAGGTGATCACGCCTATCAGCCTTGAGCATACGCAGTTTCTGGGCGATACGCTGGAAAAGATCGCATACCAGAAAGCGGGCATCATCAAACCGGGCAGCCTGGTGGTCAGCGCCCTGCAGGATCCGGCGGTAACTAAGGTGCTGAAGGAAGAGTGTGAGAAACAGGCTGCGGATCTTGTAACAGCAGATCCGTGCGGTATATCTAAAGTGACAAGGAAAGAAACAGGCCAGAGCTTTTTGGCGGATGGTAAGCATAGGCTTACTATTTCGTTAGCAGGTGCTTACCAGGTTGAAAATGCTTATCTTGCTTTTGCTGCGCTGCGGGAGCTGGGCCGAAGAGAGAAGAGCCGGCTAAAACATTTGAATGAAGATGCGGTCCGGAAGGGCTTTGCATGCGCCGTATGGCCGGGGCGTTTTCAGATCCTTCGAAAGAAACCGTATCTCGTGCTGGACGGTGCCCATAACAGAGCGGGAGCGCGCGCGCTTGCCGAGTCTGTCAAATTGTACTTTCCAAATCGCAGGATTGTGTATATAATGGGAGTGTTTCGGGATAAAGATGTCAGTGGCATGGTTGAAGAGACGGCGGCGCTGGCTTCGCAGATCCTGACCGTGCGGCTGCCGGATGCAAACCGCAGCATGAAAGCAACAGAGCTGGCCAGGGAGGTGGCAAATGTAAATCCCAATGTCACGGTGGCTGACAGTTTGCAGGAAGCATTGGAGATGGCCTATCTGCTGGCGGGAAAAGATGGTGTCATCATCGTGTTTGGTTCCCTTTCGCACCTGAGCGGTGTGACGTTATTGGCAGAGCCGGCGGCTATGCAGAGAAAAGTGTAAATTAAATGCAGCAGTCGGTAAACAGACAATATATTAAGAGGTAAGAGATCGTGGTAGATCAGGAAAAAGTGCGGGCGGCGGTCAGGATGCTGCTTGAAGGGATCGGAGAAGATCCTGACAGAGAAGGTCTGAAAGATACGCCTGAGCGGATCGGAAGAATGTATGCGGAGATTTTGGCCGGTATGGATATGCAGCCGGGAGAGATCCTGTCGCGGACTTTTTCTTCCGATAATACGGAGATCGTGCTGGAAAAGGATATTCCCTTTTATTCCATGTGTGAGCATCATATGCTGCCGTTTTTCGGAAAGGCACATGTGGCCTACATTCCGGATGGCGGTGTGGTGGGATTGTCCAAGCTGGCCAGATGCGTGGAGCTGTATGCCAGAAGGCTGCAGCTGCAGGAGAGGATGACGGATCAGATCGCAGATGCGGTGATGAATGAGCTTGGCTGCAAGGGCGTTTTTGTCATGACGGAGGCGGAGCATACCTGCATGACCATGCGGGGGGTGAAAAAGCCGGGCAGCAAAACAGTCAGCATGGCAAAGCGCGGTGCCTTCGCGCAGGATCAGTCGCTGATGCAGACCGTATTTGAGATGATGCGGTGATCGGTGATCATATAATTAAGATAACGAAGGAGAAAACTGTATTGAGGATCGGTAACCGGGAATTTGATACAGAGCATAATGTATATATCATGGGAATCCTGAACGTCACACCGGATTCCTTTTCTGACGGGGGCAGATTTTCCGAATTGGATGCTGCTCTTTTTCAGACGGAAAAAATGGTCGCGGAAGGTGCCGCCATCATTGATATCGGCGGGGAATCCACAAAACCCGGTGCAGACTTTGTATCGGCGCAGGAAGAGCTTGAGCGCGTGCTGCCGGTGATCAGCGCTGTGAAAAAAAGGTTTGATGTGCCAATCTCGCTGGATACCTATAAATCGGAGGTGGCAGCGGAAGGCATTCGAAACGGCGTGGATGTGATCAATGACATCTGGGGACTGCGGTATGATGCAGTAAAATCCGACAGCGTATCAAAAAAGGAAAGCGGAAAACAAACGATGGCGCAGGTGATCGCACAAAACCCGTCCGCCTCCTGTATTCTGTGCGCAAACGCAAGGGAAGCGGCGGCGGAGGGACAGACGCCGGAAGCAGCAAACGTGACAAAAAACCCGAGTCCGGTAAATGATATTGCGGCGGATGCGATGCAGAAACGGATACCCGAATGTATCGATATGGCGATGCAATATCTTGCAAAGTCGATTTTGATCGCTGAGCAGGCGGGGATTAAGCGGGATAGGATCATCCTGGACCCGGCTATCGGTTTCGGATGGGGATCTGAGGCAGACCTTAAGATTTTGAATAACCTGGAACGTTTAAACTTTATGTTGTATCCCGTGATGCTGGCAGCGTCGAGGAAATCCGTGATCGGAGCGGTGCTTGGCGATGACGCAGGTGACAGGCTGGCGGGCACATTGGCGCTGACGGCCGTCGGCGTGATGAAGGGCTGCAGTTTTATCAGAGTCCATGATGTGAAGGAGAATCTGCGGGCGGCAAAGATGGCGCTTGCAGTAAGGGAGAGCGGGACATGACAGAGCAAAACACGTCGAAACGGGATTTTATCCTGATCAAAAATGTGGAATTCTTCGGATACCACGGTGTTTATGATTATGAGCGCGGCGAAGGGCAGCGCTTTTTATTCACGGCAAGACTGTTTTTGGATCTCGACAGGCCGGGCGAAAGCGATGAACTGGAGGATACCGTGGATTACGGAGCGGTTACCGCATTTTTATCGGCTTATCTGAAGGAACATCCTTTTAAGTTGCTGGAGGCAGCGACAGCAAAGGCAATAGAAGAGACCATGCTGCAGTTTCCGATGCTGGAGGGAATGGAGTTGACGCTGCAAAAACCGGAAGCGCCGATCGTTGAACCTTTTGAAACGGTAAGTGTAACCAGACAGATGGCCTGGCATGAGGTTTATATCGGACTGGGTTCTAATATGGGCGATAAGAAAGCGTATATCAGCAGAGCTGTTTCGGCGATGAAAGAAAACAAACTTTGCAGGGATATTGTGGTTTCGAAGCTTGTGGAAACAAAACCCTATGGCGGCGTAAAGCAGGATGATTATCTGAACGGTGTTTTATGTATGAGAACGTTGCTGTCACCGGACAAGCTGCTTGGATATCTGCAGTCACTGGAAAATGAGGCGGGGCGGGAACGCATGGAGCATTGGGGACCGCGTACGCTGGATCTGGATATTTTATTTTTTGATGATCTGGTACTGGATGGTGAGAAGCTGACGATACCGCACCCTGACATGCAAAACCGGCTGTTTGTTTTGCAGCCGTTTGACGAGATCGCACCGCATTTTCGCCATCCGCTTTTGCATAAAACGGCGCATCAGATGATCGAAGATATACGTTGACCGACGCGATCAGCGGGAAAAATGTCTTACGGAAACGTTTTCGCCGGCACGGTATATCGTTTTTATGCCGAATTTGTCAAAAAAGCAACCATAATTACATACAATATGTAAACAAGGGTTGCATTTTATTTCACTGTGATGATACAATATGATCAAGCAGAAGGGACAACCGAGAACGCAACAAAAAAAGGGGCTTTACAGATATTTGTTCACATCGGTCAATGCAGGGAAGCGGTATCCTCCGGCTGGCGAAATGGTTGACATAATATTTCGCTGAAATCTGGTCAATATTACCCGGAAACGGCCAAGGAAGAAAGTGGTACGGGCGAAAAAGTTTCGCTGATTTATGAAAAAATGAAACTTTTTCATAAAAAATTCGTAAATTTTCTGCCGATCGAATGTTTACAAATCTCAAAAACCGCTTTATAATATATCTGTTGTTGACTGTCCTTTCATGTGACAACATCGACATCATGTAACATAATCAGGGAGTGAAGAGTATGAAGTGTTTAGTTTGTGGAAAAGACGCATCCAACGAAGTTTGTAACAACTGTATCCGTATGGAAAAGATCCTGTATCAGAAGGAGTGGTCCCATAAGGCCGGTCTTCTGGCAAGGAACGAGGATTACCGTGTTGCGGTTTCCAACCTGCGAATCAGTGGAAGGCTTTCCATTGGCGATAACAACAAAGGATTGAATACACGTATCGATAATGTATCCCATTATCTGCTGAACGTAAAGGAAGTTACCAGCTCAGGTAAGGACCTGATGGTTCAGATCGAGGGAACAGGTGATAACAAGTATTCAAGATTCCTGTATCTGCCCGGCTTTACCGAGGGCGGTCAGCTGATGAATGCGATCAAGGATGCAAAGGAAAAATGCGCAGCCCTGTCAGATCGTATCCGCCAGTCATCGGGCGGATCAGCCGCGCCGGCTGCATCATCATCCTACAGCGCACCGGCTCCTGCGCCGGCACCGGCTCCGAGACCGGCAGCAGCGGCACCCGCGCCCGCACCTGCGCCTGCTCCTGCAGCACCCGCTCCTGCACCGGCACCTGCAGGCGGACCGACAGATACCATCGCACTTGCAGGTATCGCGGAAGATATTTCCGAATTTGAGACCAAGATCAAGAAACTGAAAGTGTTGCGTGATAACGGTATCTTATCTGATGCGGAATACGAAGCAGAGAAGAAGAAACTTGTCAGCATCTTCTAACTTGGGTTTACAACAGATCATTTGAAGAGAGAAGTCAATTGAAAGCGGAGGAGATGTTCTCCGCTTTCGTTTTGCAATATGATATTCAGCAAAAATATAAGGAGAATCAAAATGGCAAAAGTCAGAACACGTTTCGCACCGTCACCCACCGGCAGAATGCATGTGGGAAACTTAAGGACAGCATTGTATGCTTATCTTGTGGCAAAGCATGAAGGCGGTGATTTTATCCTGCGCATCGAGGATACCGATCAGGAGCGCTATATGGAAGGTGCTGTCGATATCATTTACCGGACCATGGAAGGGACCGGCCTGATCCATGATGAAGGACCGGATAAAGATAAGGGGAACGGACCCTATGTTCAGAGCGAACGCCAGGCGCAGGGAATCTACCTGCAGTATGCGAAAGAACTGATCGCCAAAGGAAAAGCATATTATTGTTTTTGTGATAAGGAAAGGCTGGAAGGACTGTCCCAGACTATTACCTTAGAGGACGGTTCGACTAAGGAGATCAATGTATACGATAAGCATTGTCTTTCCCTGTCGCAGGAAGAGATCGAGGCAAATCTGGCAGCCGGAAAACCCTATGTCATCCGCCAGAATGTGCCGGCGGAAGGGACCACGACGTTCCATGATGAGCTTTACGGTGATATTTCCGTGGAAAATGCGGAGCTCGACGATATGATCCTGATCAAGTCTGACGGCTATCCGACCTATAATTTTGCCAATGTTGTAGACGATCATCTCATGGGGATCACGCATGTGGTGCGCGGAAATGAGTATCTGTCTTCCTCACCGAAGTATAACCTTTTGTATGAAGCCTTCGGATGGGAAGTGCCGAAATACATCCATTGTCCGCTGATCACGGATGAACAGCATCAGAAGCTTTCCAAGAGAAGCGGTCATTCCTCTTATGAAGATCTGATCGAGCAGGGATTCTTATCGGATGCGGTCGTGAATTTCGTGGCCCTTCTCGGATGGAGCAGTCCGGATAACCGCGAGATCTTTACGCTGCAGGAGCTGGTGGAAGCCTTTGATTATACACATATTTCCAAGTCGCCTGCGGTGTTTGATTATACCAAGCTGAAATGGATGAATGGCGAGTATATCAAAGCTATGGATTTTG
>JAEEKC010000016.1 GCA_016282215.1 Lachnospiraceae bacterium | reverse complement strand
GGTCTTGCGATTTACCCGGAAGGAGGGAGCCTGATGCCATGTCAGCAAGGTGAATATCATTTCCGCTAGGAAAGGATATTCGTCGAAGCTGGCCGGCAAAACGGAGAGGCTGGAAACAGTCCGGCGGACTGTTTTCTGACTCGGAGTGGTCAGGATCCATCCGGTACGGGAGGGAAGGGATAGTCGCGGAGAGCGGCTATCATCTTCCCGGTAAATCGCCACGGCTGCTTTCAAAGCCGTGCTCGGTGTATTCCGGCAGTAATATTCCACCGTCCGAGGTGAGTCGATGTGACTCATCTGCCTGAGTCAGTTCGACTCCGAGGAGTCACTTTGACTCAGCTACGTCACAGCCCATCATCCTCATTGGTCCCGAACCGCTCCCGATAAACCAAATCGGCATGCACCTGCGGCCTGTTCAGTTTCAACTGGTTATCAAGAGCCGTGATATAATATGACCTAGGTTTATCCAGCGGAACATGGCTTGCGTACATGTTCTTTGCAACGGCGAGTATCTCATCATGCTCGTAGTGAAGAAGGCGCGTTATCGCCGGCGATCCGACAAGATATACCCCCGCCACCTTGATCCCATGATCAGAACTATGCTCTATGCCATCTGCGATGAACTCAATCATCAAATCCACATACGGGATCTCTTCTTTGGACAACTCCCCGATCAATTTGTCATACTCCACTCTTCGCTTCGTTGAGGTAATCAAATGACCTAAAGAAGAATCCTTCATTCCTTCGTCCTCGGAATGAATGATAGATTTTTCTTTTTCTTTTTTACTTGTCTGTATTAAATTGTCATTATTATATTGGACGGGTTTTACCGTAACGGCTGAACCGTCGCGGTTTTCCCGTAATGGTGAATCCGTCACGGTGAATCCATGATGGTTGTTCTGCTCATCGGAGCCATTCTCTGCAACTTTTCCCGGATCATCCTCATCCTGGCAGTCCAATCTGATTTCCAGTTCCGTTCTGAATTTTCCGTCTTTTCCGTGATATGTGATTTTCTTAAGATACCCCAGCTCCTCCAGCCTTTTGATGGATCCTTTGATCGAATCGCATCCGTCAACGACCAAAGCGCTAAGTCCTTTGATACTGAATTGCCACTTATCCGGCAGACCGATCAGCGTACACATCAAGCCGCGGTCTTTCATCGAAAGTCGCTTGTCACGCAAGATCGCGTTGTTGATGATCGTAAAATTACTTTGTGTTTTGTTTTTGAATATTGTCATCTTTTCCATTCTCCTTTTTTACTTTTCAAATGAAAAAGCCTCTGCTATACTCTTTGTGTTAGGTCGAGTATGAGAGGCTTTATCCTTTCTACTCAGAGGTGCTCCTGTTTGCAGCAGGGGCATCTCCTTTTTTATCCTGTTCCCCACCGGATCCCCGGCTTCCCGGAAGCGGAACGAATTGTCTCACCTCGTCACCGACTACCACCTTTTTCCTTGCCGCAATGTAATATTGCATGGTGGTGGATTCCAGATCTCCAATGTAAGCCGCGATTTCCTTTACATCCGCTCCGTTTTCATACATCCTCGTGGCAAATGTTCGCCTGAGGATATGCAGTCCGCTGACCTGTGATAAAAATCCGGTATGCTTATAGATCGTTCCCATACAGTGCTCCAGCATTGTAGCGGTGTACTGCCTTCCTGTCTTCGTCCTGCAGATCAGTTCATCAGGCCGTCCCGGTTTTACCTCACGGATCCTCTTCATATCGATAAGTGCATCATCCGAAAGCTTGATCACTCTGGCCTTCTGATTCTTCGTGCTGCCTTGGATGGCAACATATTTCGTACCTGCCTCACCCTTCGCTTTTCTGTTGCGGCTCATAGATGTGCTCTTATTGATGGTTAAAAGGCCATTCTCGGCGTCATAGTCTTTCCATTGAAGACTGATCATCTCTCCGGTCCGCATGCCCGTATGGAGCAAAAGAGCGCCATAGAGGCCGCCTGCATATTTGTACTTCCCGTTATTGACATTTCTTTTCTGCGTTTCCTTGTAGAACGCCTCCTCTTCTTCCACGGAAAGAACAATAACATCCGCATCCGCTGCAGCCTTATTTTCAAGCTTGGAAAGCCTTTTTGTTATACTGCGTTTTATCTGCAGCACCGGGTTGTAACTCAGCTCCGATCTCACAACTGCCCATTCATAACCAGCATTCAGTACGTCAAGGCACTTCTTGATCGTTGATACGGAAAGCCCTGTTTTAATGAGTGTACTGATGTGATTTTCCACATCGGCAGGCGTTATGGCCTGGATCTGCATTTTCCCGATCTGATACTTTCCAATCTGATTGCGGATCGTATCCTCACGCCTGTCTATGGATTTCGGCTTCAGTTCTCCGTTTTGGATCTGAAATTCAAGATGCCTTTGGCACAGTTCTTCCACATTATCGCTTTCGGAAATCTGCGTCCTGCGCTTCTCATTCAACCATTCGGCTTCTTTCTGCTTCATCAGTTTAATGCAAGCTGCCTCTGTCGCAGCGGTAACAGTCAATGTCTTCCTGTTACCATCTGCCTTGAAACCAACACCCTTTCTATAGGTAACGGTTCCATTGTCGTTTCGTGTAAAGGATCCCTGTCCTTTTGCATTTCGATTTTTGCCTTTCGGCATGTTTATCACCTCTTTTCCTATACATACCGTTTTCAGAGCATGTATGTTCTGTGTTCATACCGACTGAGCCATTCATAGAGCGCTTTTTCCGTAACCACATATCTCTTACCGATACAGATAGACGGAAAGCTGCTGGATTTGATCAGGGCATAAGCCTTATCGCGTCCGATCCGAAGGATCTCAGCCAGCTCTTTTGCTGTGAGAATCTTGATCTCATCATTCGTCATAGCTGCTTTGTTTTGCATATCACATACCTCCTTGTCTATATTTCATAAACACAGCAATCGCCTTGTTTATGATTTTCATAAACTCAATATACTACGTACAATTCAGTTTGTCAATACTTCATAAACCTAATTTTTATGTTTTTCGTAAACTTTCTCTTTATTTGTTTATTTACGTGTGCTATACTATTTACAGTTTTCGTACACCCTGCGTTTATGAAAAGAGGATTTTAATATGGGAGATGGAAGAAGATTAAAGGAAATCATTGATGCCAGGCCGGATATGACTGTAAGAAAGCTTGCTAGAAGCTGCGGTATCAGCCCTCAGACTATTTATTCAGTAATCAAAAAGGACGGTAACCTAAGATTTGACTTTGCTCTGAGAATGGCAAATGAACTCGATATCAATGTGAAAGAGATTTGTTCGGCTGTACCCTTTGATGATAAAGACAGTGATAATGATTTTATCCCAGGTATTCCGGACAGATTGAACGATGCTTTTGACAAAGACAGGATCAAAAGGTATCTTGTCAACAGAATGTTCCCTCTTATGCAGCTGTTTGGCAAGTTCAATATGCCGGATGTAGACAATCTGCTTACATCCTTTTACCAACTGGATGACAGTGCCAGAAAAGAGGTTATCGATCTCATACAAGTGAAACTGAAGTATAATAAGGATCCCAAACGGGCAGAAGAAGTAAAGAATATAAAAGGAATGTAAGTCAAAAAGATGTGATTTCAGATCTCAAAATTGACCTATGAATTGACCTATCCATTCTGATTTATAGGTCAATTTACGGAAAATTTACGAACTTCGTACTTATTTGTATTTTGTGTTTTTATGCTTATCGTAAATAATTGCCTTGATATTATAACAGCAAAATTCCCGGAACCCCAGTATTTATAGGAAAAGAAAGACCTTAGTGATCATTTTCACTAAGGTCTTTTTTCGCTGGGCTACAAGGATTCGAACCTTGAAATGACGGAGTCAGAGTCCGTTGCCTTACCATTTGGCGATAGCCCATCACAAGAAAGAATTATATCTGATTGGAAACAAAAATGCAAGCCTTTTTTTTATCAGGATAGTGTAAAGTTACTGTCAGTTGGAAAAGAGTGTAGATGTCCTGAGAATAAAGATT
>JAEEKC010000003.1 GCA_016282215.1 Lachnospiraceae bacterium | reverse complement strand
TTGCATATAAAAAACCTGCAGGCCAAAACCTGCAGGTTGATCCCATTTTTTCATTTCGGGATGATCCTTTTTGGCAAGGGCTAAAATCTCCTCCTTACATTTCTTCATTTCCTGCCATGCTTCATGCTGGTGGCTGGTCATATGAAGCATCATATTGAAGTGCTTATCCTGCATGATATCAGGATTTGAAAAATCCACCAGTTTTGCCTGCTCATTCATGATATAACTATGACACAAAATCGGGATGATCTCCTCTGCCATCCGACACATGATAGCCGATTCTTTCCATCCTTCTTTTCAGGCATGCATTGCACTCCGCCGCTTCTTCCCCGGTACAGATCTTCCCGTCATACAAAAGATACTTCTCCCTGACATCCGTCGGGGAAAGATTGGGCATCAGCACATTGGCACCTGCCAAGATTCCCTTCTCCCTGCCCTTCGGATCCGCCGTACCGAGCGCCGTTGTGGCAGGAAGCAAAACCTTTGGAAACAACAGCCGCAGCATTGCCAGCAGCCTGAGGGTACGGTTCACGCTGCCTTGCGGCTGATCCCGAAACGGCGTATCCTGATGGGGGATAAAAGGCCCGATCCCGATCATATGCGGCTGCAGATCCTGCATAAAAACAAAATCCTCATAGATATGATCGATGGTCTGATAGGGCGAGCCCACCATGATGCCGCAGCCCACCTGAAAACCGATCTCTTTGAGGTGATAAAGACATTTTTTTCTGTTTTCGCCCGACAGTGCTGCCGGATGCAGCATGCCATAATGTTTATTATCTGCCGTCTCATGGCGCAGCAGATACCGGTCTGCTCCCGCCTTCCAAAAAGCCTGATAGCTTTCATAAGACTTTTCGCCAATTGAGAGCGTAACCGCACAGTCCGGGTGAGATTCCTTGATCTTTTCTACGATCCGGCAGATTCTCTCGTCCGTAAAATACGGATCCTCCCCGCCCTGCAGCACAAAGGTCCGAAAGCCGAGTTTTTCTCCCATATCACAGCAGGACAGGATCTGCTCTTCGCCAAGGCGGTACCGCTGCGCATTTTGGTTGCTGCAGCGGATACCGCAGTAATAGCAGTCGTTTTTGCAATAGTTGGTAAACTCCACCAGACCGCGAAGGTAAACATCCTTCCCGAATACCCTGTCAGAGACATCCCTTGCAGCCTGAAAAAGATACTCTGCATCTTCGGGATCCGTGCTCTCCAGGATATAGTGAAACTGCGGTTTCGTGATTGTTCTGTTTTCTTTTATTTCTTCTGTGATCTGAGTAAACTTTATATTCATCAAATAAGGCCCCTCATCAGTCGGCTTCGCCGACAAATATCACTCTTATACGGTACGCGCTTTGAATTCTTTTCTCTGCTGTGCCTGTGCTTTTCTGGCCGGCTCGGCGGCTTTGATCAGTTTTGCGTCGTCCACTTTATAGCCCACATCCTTCAGGGTTTTCACATCGGACATGTGGAAACTGCGGAACTCAAGGGAGGTTGACTTGTCAAAGAAACCCAGCACGTTGTCTCTTGCTTTGGAGATTGTGTCAAAAGCTTTCTGTTCCTTTTCGTCCAATCCGCCGTTCTTCCTTTTTTCTTCATAGGACCTGCAGATACTGTCAAGTTTCTCATAGGCGGCATGGGATTTCATCTTGAAATCACTCAGTTTCTTTTTATCGGGAATGCTGAGGCTGTCCAGGTTTTTGCCCTTTCCCTCCATGACCTGTTTCCATTTTTTCTGAATGTCCTTGCCCAGTTCCTTCCTGGACTTTTCCGCTGCCTCAAGGGCCGCATAAGCCTCTCCGATAGCTTTCTTTGAGGAGGTCTTCATAGGTTTGATCGCCGTCATATCATCTTTCAGGGCTTCGGAATTTTCTATAGACTTGATCTGATCAAGTTTCACTTTGGCAGTCGCAGTTGCTTTGATCTTTTCCACGAAAGCTTCATGGCCTCCGTTTTCCAGCACGTTTGCAAGGACGCCGCAGGAGATCTCTTTCTGTCCGGTTTTTGCGTCCAGATACAACGGCTTCATGCAGCGTCTGCTATAGATCTTCAGCTCCTGATCCAGTGCTTTTTCAAAGATTTTATGATCTGCATTCATCGGATCGCTGAGTTCAAAATCACTGTATTTATCCAGGCTCTGAGTGACCAGGTTTTTCATGTACTGGGTAAAGATCTTTTCTGTTTCTGCTTTTGTAAAGTTTTTCTTCTTTTCTTTCAGTGCTTTCAGGATCGTTTCGTTTCCGGCCTTCTCATCCTGAATCTGTCTGGCGCGCTGTGCTTCCGCCTCAGCCTCAGCCTTTATTTCATTGATCCTCGCATTGCTTTCCTTCCTGGCTGCCGCTTTCAGTTCCTGTGAAAGTTCGGCTTTATCCCTTGCCTTAATCCTGGCATAGTAGCCTGCCGCAAGGTCGTCGATGGTTTTGTTCTCAGTCTGCGGAAGAACTCTCGTCTCTTTTACCTGCAGACCCACAGTCTTATTCCAGAGGATCTGCAAATTGGTCTTTGCCGGTTCTAACGTATTTTGAACCAGCTTCCCGCCGGCTGTACCCATGTTCTTGTTGTTGGCATTGCGGAAACTGTCCAGCTTATCGATGGCCACCAGCATATCGGCAGGTGCAGAGACCTTCTTGTTTTCCATATAGTCTTTCAGGGGCTCAAACTGTTCTTTCTCCCACTTTTGGAATTTCTCATCACCTGTGGTTTTCCCGTCTGCTTTCGCCTTTTCCACTTCCTGCTTTAACTTCACGTAGGCATACATCACGGGCATATATTCATCTGTCCAGCCTCTTTGCTTGGCCTCATAAAGCCATCTGGCATCTTTTTCCTCATATACAGGCTCCTGAAAGTCCTTGGTATTGACCGGATACTGGGCGGTGACCATTTCCCTTTTCATTTCCTGCTTTGCTACGCCCAGATAATTCATGCTGGTCTTGGTCATGGGGGACTTCATGGCCGGTTTATAGTCATGATACTTCGCATTGAAGGCGTCGATCTCGCTTAAGACAGCCGCTTTGTTTGCCGGGGTTTTCGCGCTGACGTTCCAGACGTTTTTCTTGAGGTTCTCAACGTCCTTCTTAAACTCTTTATACTGAGACAGTTCCTCATCCGTGGGTTTGACCCCATTGGTTTTCTCTGTCTCTTTCATTCGTTTCTCGATCAGTTCCACCTGCTTTTCCATCAGGGAAACGTGTCCGATCACGCCAAGTTCATTCATGCCCCAGCCATTTTCGATCGCTCTCTGGCAGCCGCGCATGTAAGCAATCTGCTCGCGCACGCTTCGGTTGCTTGTCGACCCTTCCTTTACGCTTTTTCCGACGATCTGATCGAGATCATTGTTCATGAACTTATCATAAGGCGACTTACCCTCTTCATCGATCATGTCGGCAATGGCGTCAAAACTTCCGAGGATCTTTTTATAGGTCTGATTCAGTTTGGCCAGGTACTGGGTTTCCTCCATGAGGTCTTTTTCAGGCAGCTGATTCAGACGGATCTTTTCGTGCTCTAAATCATAGAGCTCAGCTGCGCCGCCAAAAAAGCGGTTCAGCTGCGTCAGCGGACCGGGCACGCTTTTTCCGTTTTCAAACTTATCGCCGAGGCCTTTATAGATCTCGGTAAGGGACATTTTCTTATCATTGATCCTGGGCATGCCGGCTGTAACAGAGATGAGACTGTCTATAAAAGGACTATCCCACGCCACATCGGTGAAATTCTTTTTCTGGTCAAATAACTTGCCCATGAAGGTGATATAACCCATCATGGGGGCCGTCTCCAATGTCACATTGTTCTTGGCGTTTTCAATCTCATCTACGATCTCATCCATGAGATCATGCGCCTGTTTCAGGGGCTCTCCCTGCAGGAGGAACGGTACATTGGGTACCTTTGCGGACATGGCAGGCTTGCTTTTCTGTTCGTAAAGCATAGTCGGATTGCCGGTTGCGATATCAAACACATCATGGGCTTTTTTCCCAAGCGCAGGCGAGATCAGACCCAGGACAGCCTCTGAAGCGCCTCCCACCTTCATGGGCTGATTGTAGGTGTTTTCCGCAGCATACTTGCCCGGAATAAAAAATTCCGCGTCAGCCAATGTCTTTGGCACTTTCGGCTGCATGACAACCTTCTGGGGCGCAACCTTCGGCGCCGGCTGGGGATCTGTTTTCCGGTTATCGTCTCTTTTTAAAAAACTTAAGAATTTAGGTGGCATATCGCTTATCCTCCATTGATCAGTAGTTATCGGCTCAGCATTTTCATACCGGACTTTACACTACTTTATCTGTTATCATTGTATTGCGGTTATCTATCCGCTTTTCATTCATAATACCGTATTTTTTCAAAAATGGTTGCAGCCTTACGTTCTGCAATATTATTTTGGGCCTTCCATCAGCTTTCATTTTACACCAGACTCCCGACAATGTCATTGTTTTGTGTAATAAATATCAGGTAAACATCCGGCAAAAAGATCCCCCGGACGCATCCGGGGGATCTGATCTTACCGTATAAATCTGTCTTTTTGTGCCTGCTTCACGTTATAACTGAAGGGGTTTCTTTGCAGGCTTATTTTTCTTACCGGGTTTAACGGGCTTGTTTTCAATCAGTTCATTGGCAATTCCTTTCGAGTCTTCTCCGTCCTTTTTCTTTTCCCGAAGATCTTTCATATCTTTTTTCCTGTTTAATTCAATTTCTTTGCTCGCATTCCCTGTCTTAACTGCTTCAAGATATTCTTTTCTGCCCACGCCCTGTTTTTTCATTTCATGACGCATCTCGGAAATGTCCCTGAGTTCAAGGATCTTTTCACCGGCTTCTCCGACAGGCAGCTTATTCCAATCCATTCTTTCAGCCATTTTCCTGTACTTATCTCCCTCATTACCCGGTTTCATCTTACTCTCGATATATTTATTAAAGCTCTCATCCTTAAGCAGCAGATCGACTTTTTTCAGATGATTGTTCACGCCTTCTTCAGACAGATTGGTATAGTTGCGGAGACCTTCCTTCATCTGCTTCAGGGTATCCAGCTTACAGAGACCAACTGCAAGCTTTTGATCATTCCGTTCAAACGAAAAGCCGATCTCCGCTACCGCCTGCTCCATCTTATGATCGATCTGCTCTGCTTTTTCATTAATGGCATTTGTAATCTTCTCGATCCTTTCGGCGCTCTGCCTCCTACGAATATCTCTCAGGACCTGCTTGTCTTCCTTTGGCTCTTCTCCGCCTCCGATCTTGGACTGCATTCCTTCGGGATTGAATTTTTCATACTCCTTATAAGTATCATTGATCCCCTTCGTAACATTTTTCTCATCATTTCTCTGAAGAATGGGCAGACTCCATTCTTTTTCGCGATCGGCAAACTTCGAGATCCTGTCCGCGTAATCCAGTCTGAACCGTCTCTGGTGCGACCAGATCAGGCGTTTTTCCTGAAGCTTTAACCGCTTATAATCATCTGCTGCGTCCTTCAGTTCACCCAGTTTTCCCTGTATCTGTGCTATAGAAAGCTTGTCGAACTCTTCCCGGGTTTGTCCGAAAGCATTCAGCGCTGTTCTGATCCGCTTAAACTCCGTACTGTTCTTTCCCTCGGGATTTCTCGCATAATCATCCCTCATGCACTTGCCAAAATCTCTTCTGTACTTCTCGATTTCTTCATAGATCCGTTTATAAGCTTCTCCTGTTTTATCCTTGGGAACCTTATTGTATTCCTCATGGAAGTTCGTATAATGGGGTCTCATGAATTCCTTTGTCTTGGGGATCAGGCCTTTCATGAGCGTGTTTTGTCTGTCGAGCTTATGATATGCTTCCGCGAGCTTCTGCTTCTGCAGCGCTTTCTCTGTCATCTTGTCGAGGATCTTTTCGCTCTTCTTTTCATTCAATACCTTCTCGGCATTCTGTTTCTTGGTCTGAAGCTCGGAAAGCTTATGCTGTGCCTCTTCCTTTGCCCTGTCTCTTTCGTTAATGATATTTTCCTTCTTCTGGTCATAGGCATTCTGGAATACCTGGCGGTCCTGAGGAAGCTTGCTGTAGTCAGGATTCTCTGACTCCAGGATATTGATAAATGTTTCGATATCCTTGTAGCTCATGATAAACTTGGATTTTTTACATACCTCGATAGCATCTTTCAGCTTCTTTGCTTTTTCTCGACTCTTTATGGCTTTTTTCCTTGCCGTATCTTCGATCTTTTCAGCGTCATCTATTTGAATTTCGGAAGAATAATACTTTTTATCCGCATATTCTACTGCGTCCTTGACCATGTCCGGATCTTTGATGCCTACAACCATCAGTTTCTCGCGATAATCCGCGTTCAGATCCATCTGTTTTTTGATCAGTTTACGGATTTCTTCCGCTTCGTTCTCATCAGTTACACTGTTTGCTTTTTTGCTCAGTTCCTCAAGCTTTTGCTTTGTATTCTGGTAGCCTTTGTAAGCTCTTTTTATCTGATTATTTTTGTCAAAGTCACGTCGCGCATTTAAATCGTTTTCAGAAAGCTTCTTTTCAAGCTCTGCCATATAGGTTTTCTGGTCAACACCGCCGTCATAGTTAAAGATCTCCTCCATCTTATTATCCATCAGCTTCATGATGGTCGATCTGGAAGAGATTGCCAGGTCATACAAATTCTGCTTTTCCGGATCATCTTTTACGTTATATTCTTTTTCCAGCTTTCGGAGTCCTTCCATTGCCTTGTCTTCAGTACCGATCAGGAAATTCATGATGACAGGATCATCATGGAACAGTTCCTGATAATGCTTGTAAGTCATATGGATTACCTGCCATTTTCTCTCATTCTCCCTGGCTTTTATGGATTCTGTGATGAAATTGCCGAGAATCTGCGTTAACATCTCTTTTTCTGCTCCGGCATTCGCACAGAGCTTGTTCAGGAAAGCTTTATCGTCATATTCTTTTTTTGTATCCGCGAGTTTGTTCTGCGCCGCTTCATAAGCCAGTCTGTCTGCTTCGGCCTCGGCAAAGGGTTCCACCTTTACAGGCGGCTTCTTCGCAAGACCCTCCTGTATTTCTTTATGCGCAGCGTGAAGTTCAGCCAGCGCTTTCCAGTAAAGCTCCTTTTCCTTCTGTGACCACTTTACTTCCTCGCTCTTTGTGTAATTATCGACTTTCTCTTTGTATTTCTTTTCCGCATCGGCAATTTCTCTGTCATATTGCGCCATCTCTGCAGCGGCTTTTTCTTCAGCTGTAAGTGCCTTCACATATTCGTCTCTGAGCTGATCGATTTCCTGAGCAAGACCCGCCGCCTGCGGGAGCTTCCTCATTTCTTCCTCGGCCTGCGTCAGACTGAGGTTATCTCCATATGCCGCAAAAAGTGGCTCTACAAGCTTTTCCGAATGCTCCTTCCACACATTTTTCATGGTATCACCGGGTTTTTGTTCACTGATATAGAGCTGCTGCTGAATGCAGTCCTCAATTTCCCTGGTTGCATGAAAAGCATTTGCAAGATCCTTGATCTGCATATTCACCTTGCGAAGGGGTGAATCGCTGTGATACTCGGCAAAATTATCAGCCTCCATAAAGGTGGCAAGGGCAGCTTCAATCTGAGAGGGATCAACACTCTCGCCTTCGATCATGATATCATGAAGCTTGTTAAATCCCATGGGAATACTAAGGTTCTGAAAATCCATTTCATCATACTCAATATCCTGGCCGTTATGACTTTCTATTTCATTTTGAATCGCTTGCGCACTTTCTTCCATAGTCGACTTAATAAAAGCAAGCTGTCCGTTATGTTTCAATACCGGAAGGAGTATTTTTGCTGCGTTCACCTTTTTCTGTTTTTCCTGATCCTGTGAGTTTTCGTTACTGCGGATATAACTTGTCAGATATCTTTCAACCTGATTCAGTCCTGAGACATCGATGTCTTTTAAAGTATCCGCGATCTTCTTGAGATCTCTGAGATCCTGAGTATTCCTGTAATAGCGTGGCATAATGTTACCTCCCTGAATTTATCATTAGTTTATTGACTCCGTATGATTCATAACGGACTTTACACTGCCAACTGTTTGTTCTTTCATTTCCTTCCGTACATAATACCCCATATCTGTACAAATGGTTGCATATTATTTTTTCCCAATCTTCATTTCCGGTTTCGGATTTTTCAGCTGATCGATCCCCGGCATAGTCGGCCCGTTAATATCCTGTATAGGCTTGTCCGGTTTTATTATGTTTTTATTGGCAGCCGCGGCTTCTCTTTCCTGTCTTTCCCTTTCCTCCCGCAACTTTCTCTGCCTTGCCTGTTCCTTCTGCCGGTTTGCCGCATCTTCCCTGTTCTTCATCTCATCCAAAACACTCTTTTTGTACACGATGCTGTCGTAGCCAAGCATTTTATCACGGATATCCCTTACATTAATCAGTCTCTTATCATCCTCCTGTTTGTTGTCGTTAATAGGATACTTTTCTTTGCTGCAGAAGAATTCGGCTACTTTTCTCTGTTTTTCATATTGTGCCTGATTCGTATCCTTCATCCTGGAGATGATTTCATCCTGATATCCCGGATCTGCCAGTTTTTCCAGCCTCTGCATACGCTCTTTGGGCGTCTCTCCCTCTTTCAAGGTATGAAGATCTTCCAGTGCATCAACGATATAGATCGTCTCCCATGTGAGCTCATCATAAAACCGGTGTTTCACCTCTTCTCTCTCGATGATCTCCGCATTATATGTATTTCTTCTTACGCGGTCTATTTCCTTCAGCCTGTCTTTCAGCTGTTTTTCGATCTGCAAAAGCTTTTCATACTCGGCCTTGATATTCGGATTGTCTTTTCCGAGGTCGGTATACTCACGGAAACGTTCATGATCAGATTTGATCCGTTCCGGTCTGGCCCTTCGTATCTCATAGATATCCGGATTTTCCTGCAGAAAACGATCCTTTAACAGCTCCGCATTACGATCGTAATTGTCAAACTTATCCCTTTTCGCCTGCGGGATCAGATTCGACTGCTTGTTGATATAGCTTCTGTCATGATCTGGTATCATCCATCCATATTCACCGATGAGCCCAACCTCATTTTTGCAGAAGGTCTGTATCTCCCTCGCCAGATTCAGCCGCCAGGTTCTCTGCCTGGATGCAAAAATATCAAAATGCAGAGGCTGTCTTCTCTTTTCGTCCTCATAATGCGCAGCCACGCGGTTTAAATCATTCAGCTTATTCTTCAGATCCTCCGGCTTCATTTTGGTGATATTGTCAAGGTCACCGAAACTCTGCAAAGTAGTGTAAATTGCATTATATTCATCACTGTTACCGTCCGTAGGATTTTCGGCCGGTGATTTCCTGGACTTGGGAAACTTTGTCATAAACTGCCGGATCTTCTTATCGATACCTTTGGCAACCGTATTTTCGGTATCTCCGGTTTTATGCTCTTGATAAAGAACTTCCCTTTGTTTTTCGACTTTTAAAAGCTGCTCCAGCCCTTTCTCATAGATATGATATCTTCTTTTATGGATATCCAGTTTATTCTTTTCATTCTGGTATTTCTGTGCTTTTTCACCCACATCATTCAGATACGCTTCAAAACTGTTCTTCCGCGCCTCATTAAGCAGCCTTTCATTTTCCTTTTTCTCGTTTTTCAAGGTCTTTTCGGCTTTTTTCTTTTCATTCTCAACTGAGGTCAGGCTGGTCTCAACTTTTTTGAGCATATCATCATACATCCGGTTGATATCCTGCCCCTTGATCTTTTCCTCTACGACGGCATTATACTGCTCTTCCGTCATTTTTCCCTGCTTAACCTGGCGTTTAAGGTTCACAAAGTCAGGCGTATTGTTTATGACAGACTTTTTCTTGATCTCCTCCATTTTGATCTTTTCTGCATTTAATTCATTCTCAAGTCTTTCATATCTGTCTTTGCTTTCTTCATAATCTCTTTTAAATATCGCAAAATCGGCCAGCCTTTTATCCTCTTCCACAACCTTATCGACCAGCTTTAAATTCACATTATTCAGATTCGGATTCTCTTCAAGGATAGCATCAATGTTTTTGCTTAATGCGTCATATTTCTCCTTTTCTTTCGTCTCATCAACCCCGCCCCTGTTGATACGATTCTGCATTAATACAAGATAGTTACTATAAAGCTTATTTTCCGCAAGATCTGTAACAGCCTTATCAGCACGGATCGTTGATTCTTCATTGATCGCATCCAGGAATTCCTGCTGCCAGCGTTCATTGGGTACATCCTTGAGCTTTTCCTGTATATCGGCCAGAAATTCGTTAACGGGGATGAGCTTTCCCACCTCGTCGAGGAATTCTTCCACCTCTTTTCTCTGGTTGTAAAAAGGCGTTCCTTCTTTGTAGTTTTTCCTGATCGTATTGGCATAGATACTGTCGGGACCATTCCTGAAAAATCCCTGGGCAACCACGTCGAGCTGATGCGTTTTCATGAAGTTTTCAAACATTCCGGGGATTTTTCTCCAGTTATCGCCAAATCTCTTGGCATTATAATATACTCTGTTGAGTTCATCCGCTTCCTGCCCGCTACGGGATGGCAAATATTGTCTCGTTTCTTTATGTTTGGCTAGTCCCAGCGCTTCCTTTTCATAATAAAGATCGTTCCGCTCCTTTTTCTTCTCCTCCAGTTTCTTCTCCTGACTAAGATACTCTTTTTTTGCCCTTTCACACTCCACGGCAAGTTTCCTGATCTTTTCTTCCTGGGCTGCTACGCTCTTGTGATCACTTTGCGCATCTTCATACTGCTCCCTGACAATTTCTACATCTCTTTCACAGTCCTCAACAACCTGTTCGATCTGCGCGAGAACGGTGTTTTTGCGCTTTTCCGCCTCCGCAAGATAATAATTTCTGTTTGTTTCATACTGATCCCTGCCCTCTTTGGATTTTAAGTTGGTAAGATCCCTGAGCACTTCATTGGTCACTCTCTCCTGACTTTCATATTCTCTGGAGATATCCCCGGCATCTTCCAGTCTCTCGCCTGTTCTTACCTCAAAGAGCACAAACCCCGTCAGCTCTTCCAGTTCCTTCTCCTCTTCCCTGAGTTTCCGGGTATGGTTTCTGATGTTGCCGTTTATTGCCTGCACATTGATCAGATCGTAATAGGTATCGATCTGGGCATAGGCATTCAGCTTGTCCATGATGGGACGCAGTCTGGAATTTGACTTGTTCAGTTCCTTAAATTCCGTATTTTCTATATAGCTGTCCAGATTATATCTGAGATCCACGTACTTCTGATGGAACTGTTCAAAAATCTGCAGGATATCCTGCGTTTTTTCATCCGCCAGCTGAGCGTTATCCGGATAATCGGGATCCGCCAGCAGCTGACCGATTTTGTTTGAAGCCTCCTGCAGTTTATCATGGGCATTATATTGGGGGTCCATGATCGTATTGTAAATGTTCCCGGCATCCTCTCTTGCATCCTGGCTGAACGATTCATTGTTTCTCGCATCATTAAAATATGATGCGACATCGTCCGATGCGATATCACCCTGCTTTAGGATCTCATCTGTGAAATTTTTCATCAGTTTCAATACATCTTTTGTCAGTCTCGGCATAACTTGTTCCTCCAATTAATCAGTAGTGTTTCGGCTCCGTATTTTCATATCGGGCTTTATACTGTCTTATCAGTAGTTTCCTGACTACCGTATTTTCATTCCGGACTTTACACTTTCTAATTCATCATCAGTTTTTCGGCTCCGTATTTTCATATCGGGCTTTATACTGTCTTATCAGTAGTTTCTTGCTGCCGTATATACAGAATTATAACAAAAATCTTCCGTTTTGAACAACTATTTCTCTTATTTGCTTCGAATTGTCCATACAGCTTTCAATCAGAATACATCGCTTATCCCCAAAAGGTTGCATTCATCCGCTGACAAAATCATTGATCTGCCCTAACCATCCGTTTTTTTCAGTTTCCTGGCCCAAAGCGGGTTTTCCCTGTCAAAGATCTCCTTTTGCTCAGGCGAAAGCTGATCCGGATAATCCCTCATCAAATCAAATACCTTTTCTTTATCAAAGGAAAACTTATGTCCGGCGCCCTCTGCCTTCAGCCACCATATCGTATCGCTTTTCTTTTTCTTATAAAAATACCGGTCATCTCCGGCAGTGCGAAGGCGGGTTCTGTTTTCGCGTTCCGACCTTTCCCGTTTCTCCCGTTCTTCTTTCAGCCTTTTTTCTCTGTCCAGCGCGATCTTTTCATAAAAATCCGCTTCACTTTTATCGAGTAAAAAGTAAGTATCCACGTAATCATAGGCAGAGCCGATATGGTATTCCTCTGATTCGATCAAAAAATACTCATCCTGCGCATTTTTATAGACCGACCTTGTGACCCTGCGCGACTCATCAACGTCTATGCAAAATAAAAATTCAACTTTTCCGTTAGTCGATTCAACTTTTTTCATAATGATGCTCTTTATGATTCTATATGTTTTCGATGCCGTATTTACATACCCGCATTTACACAGCCTTTTTGATCATCCTGTAATTTATTGTAAATGCAGTCGCCCTCAACACCCTTTCCGTTTACATTTTACAATATACTTCAGATTATGTCATTATGTCTGTATTACAAAAAGTACAGTAGCATGTCCCCCAAAAGAGTGGTATGATGAATACAGTTTGAAATCCTCATTCATCCGGTAAAAAGCCCGGCATGAAAGTTTTGTAGCCGATAATCTCTTAATCAACTAAGGGGACGTCTTATGCAAAAGCGATCAAAAAACCTGACGATAACAGCCGCAGTGCTGCTCTCTGCCCTGCTGATGAGCGCCTGCTCTTTTTCCGCCTCTTCGCTCACTGATGGCGGAGAAACTCTGTCCGATCCCGCCGCAAAGGCCACCGCAGATGATGCCGTAAGTTCCTCCGACTCGGTTTTTGCGAATTCAAATTCCTATGCCCAAAGCGCCGTGGACTTTGACCACGAACTCGACTCCTATCAGCCGAAAAAAGATCATTACAATTTTTATTTCACTTATAAGACCATCCATCCCTGGTGGGATGCGGTCGCCCTCGGCATGGAGGAGGCCCAAAGACAGTATCTGGACAAAGGGATCACGATCACTTACGAATACATGGCGCCTGATGGTGCTTCCGCCGAGGATCAGGCAGAGCGGCTGAAAAAAGCACAGGCAGAAAACTATGATGTGATCGGCGTGGATGTAGCAGATGAGGCAGCCATTACGCCGCTTCTGGATCAGATGATCGATGACGGCTGCAAGGTCATGACGTTTTCGAGTTCGGATGCCGCAGACGGCTCAAAACGGATCGCCTATGTGGGAAATACACATAATTATCAGGATGGCGCTGACTTAACGGAAGCGCTCTGTAAGAAGCTTGACTACAAAGGGAAGGTTGCGATCCTGGTAGGCAGCAAGGGTGCCCCTTGCCACGAAGACCGCGCACAGGGCGCAGCAGATACCATTGAAAAATACGGCGATATGGAAATCGTTGCCACCGAGTATGACATGGACTCCATCGATCTGGCCTACGATCTTACGATGCAGATCCTGAAGGATCATCCGGATCTTGACGGCATTGTCTGCTGCAATATGAGTAATCCCGTCGGTGCCGCCAGGGCCATTACCGAAACCGGCAGTAAGGCGGTTATCGTCGGAATGGATCACGACGAAGAGGCGCTCCGTTATCTATCCGAAGGCGTGATTTATTGCCTCGGCGTACAGGACTGCTATTCCATCGGCTATGATACCATTCAGGTTGCGGTAAAGATTGCAGACGGCAACAAGCCCGGCAAGCTGTTTCCGGAAAAAACAAATGAAAACACCACCGTGATCTATAAAGAAGATGCAGCGCTTATGCTTGAGCTGCTCTATGGAGACATGTAATGATAAAACGGAGCGTTATCACGAACAAAACATTTATTTTCACTGCAGTCGTCGGCTGCCTTCTGATCATGGGCATGATGACAGCCAATGCACTGCGGGCTTCAAAAGAGGCGAACACTGCAACCGACAAAGCGGTATCCTCCGTCAGTTCCTTTTATCTCGAGGCCATGGCCGACCGCCGTGCAAAAACCATCACCAACCTGATAGGCAGCAACTTCGAGGATATGGAAGCTGCCCTGCACTTTATTCAAAACGAGGATATCCGGTCGCAGGATGAATTCCGACAGGCCATCGGCAAGGTAAAAGCCCTGCTGTCCTTACAGCGCTTTGCCCTGGTCGATGAAGATGATATCGTATATACGCAGTACACCACCTATACCGGCAAAAGCCGTCATGCTTTTTTAAACGATGATGCCACAGCTACGCGAACGATCAGTACGGTTTCCATCTACGGCTCATCCAAGCAGCTGTGCCTGACCGTTCCGACTCCCGATCTTCAGATCATGGGAAAAAACTTCAAGGCCTGCTTTGTCCAGATCGACATTAATGATATTGTGGACCTGTTGGCCTTTGATGACCAGGGAAGAACCTATTTCGGACTCTACACCAAAAACGGCGTAAACCTTTCAGGTACGCAGCTCGGCCCCGTTATCGATCGCGGGAATCTGTTCGAATCACTGGAGAAAGTCGTTTCCGGCAAAGAGATCAATACCCTGCGCAGCAGTTTCCTGAATGAGAAATCAGGAAGCATCACCTTCGATTCCGGCGAAACATCTGAAACCTTAAGTTTCGTTCCCGTCGAAGGCACCGGCTGGGAAATGGCGGTATTGATCAAAGAAAGCGTGATCAATGACCAAATCCGGGATATCAGCGAAAACAGTTTAAGGATCACCAGAAACCAGATCATCTTTACCCTGATATCCGTATTTCTTCTGGCAGTGATCCTATTGCTGATGCTCAGGAAACTCTCCAAAGATAAACTGGCAGAAGAACAGGAAAAGGGAAAAGCCATCCGGGATATGGCAAACACCGATACCATGACAGGCGTCAGGAACAAGCATGCTTACACGGAATTTGAAACGCAGCTGAATCAAAAGATCACAGCCGGCGAACTCGATAAACTGGCTGTGATCGTATGTGACGTCAACGGACTGAAGCATGTCAATGATACCAAAGGACACGCTGCGGGTGACCAGCTGATCAAAGATGCCAGCAACCTGCTGAGCGAATACTTCATGCACGGTTCCGTTTTCCGGACCGGCGGAGACGAATTCGTTGTCCTGCTGCAGGCCAAGGGCTATGATAAGAGGCAGGAAAGCATCGATGCCTTTAACCGTAAGGTGGAAGCTAACATCGCAGCAGAAGAGGTTGTGGTATCCATAGGGCATTCCATCCTGCAGCCGGGCGACCGCACGCTTCGGGATATCTTTGAACGCGCAGACCAGCTGATGTATGAACGAAAGAAACAACTCAAGGCCATGGGCGCCAAAACAAGGGAATGATCTGACAACAGAAAAATCCGGAATCAGAAAATGATATCAGTCATCTCCCAGTTTTAATGCTTCCGTGATATTCATTCCGCCTACGATCCTTCTGAGGATCACGACACAGACAGATACTACCAGCAAAAGGACGATCAGGATCCGCAAAAGATCTCCTCCCACGGCGCTGATGAATACCGGAACGTTATGCTGCTTTGGCAGATAAACCGCGGCAAACACCGGTGCAAACAGCCAACTTGCCAGTTCTCCCGCAAGAATACCGGCCATAATGGAGGTGATCGACAAAAAACTCTGTTCAATGGCCAGCATTCTGTTGATCTCTTTTTTCGTTATTCCCATGGCACGATAAACGCCGAACATCAATTCCCTGTCCCGTATGGACGTCAACCAGTAGATCAGATATCCGATCATACATAAAAACAGTGCGATCAAAAAGTCCGCCGTAAAGATGCCGTTTGTGATCTGCATGATCGGCGTTGATTTTTCTTTGATCAGGTCTTCTTCCCATGAACTGACTTTTTTCAGATATCGTTTGCTTCCCGCAAAGGCTTCATCCACCTTCTGTTTGATCATCTCCGCGCTCTTGTCCGTCCTGATCCAGATTTCATAGGGAATGCTGCCGAAGGAACTTGTCAACTGCATCTCATTGACCACAACCAGATAGTTTTCTTTCATTTCCGTATTGCCTTCGTCATCCAGACCATAACTGTACTGGTTAAATCCCGGCCAGGCATCCACGATCCCTTTGATCACAAAGAAATCTTCTGCATACAGTTCATCCGTGCCCACCGGTTTCGGTGCCAGTTTTTGAATCTTAATGGTATCCCCCACCGACAGTTCCATATCCTGCGCAAGGTTTTCAGAAATGATCACGCCTTCCCGAGCGGCGGAAAGTTCATTCAAATAATTGTACCAGTGCTTATCCAAGAGTCCGTCACGCAGTCTTGCCACCTGCCCGAATTGTTTGGGATGGATCCCCATGATCGTCACTTCAAAAGGGATTTTTCTTCCCACCGTCACATATGTCTGATCATCCACGATCACCTTCGTGTATTCCGGCATTGTGCCGTCCGCTGCGAGCACCTCATAAGCGCGCGGATCCGGCTCCGTGTAATGCCATTTCCCGGTCTCAGGATTGATATGCAAAAACCAGAATTCATGCAATCTGACATCCGCCCCGTTCTCATAACGAAGCCTTTCTTCTTTATTGGAGTTGATGGTCCGTGCCATATTGGCATTAAAACAACTCATCGCCATCATCATGACAAGAAAAATGGAGATGACGGAAGAAGAACCGCGGGACCGAAGGATCTGCAACATACCTGCATAAACCGGCGGTGAGAACCGTCTTTCATACAGCCGGAATATCAGTTTTGCCACGAAAAAGATGAGCCTGAGCATCAGCATACCACAGGCCAGCAAAAACGCCGTAGAATCGATGAAGATCACCGGGTCGATCCCATTCCCTGCCAGCACACGGGCGGAAAGTTCCGCCATCTGCTTTCTGTAGTTATAAAGAAGATACAGTGAAAAACACAGCAGGATGACATCGAGAAAATACTTTTCCCAGAATGTGCTCTTGATCTCCACGCGGCCGTTTTTCTTTTTTCTGAAAAAAACCAAAACCGGCAGAAGCATGACAAGCACAGCCACGCCGGCACCGGCAAGCCCCGCCCAGAGCATTTCCATGTTTATCCGGTAAGAAGTGATACCCAGTTCAAAGGAAAAACTCATGAAATCATCTGCCCGGGCCATCAGACGCCCTACAAAGTATCCGGACAGGACCCCGGGCAAAACGGAAAGAAGCGCCAGCAAAACGGATTGCAGCACATAGAGCAGAAAAATCCTTCGTTTTCCAAGCCCTCTTTTCAGAAGCGTTAAGATCTCCCAGCTTTCGGAATCTATGATGCGGAACGAGATCATACCGATGAATACCAGCACAAGCAAAGCAAGAGGCAATACGATCACATATAGCATTTGTTTCACTGCCCTGCTCTCCTGCATATAGGATGCGAGGACAGCCGACAGGTTTTCCTTCAGTTCCCTGTTGTTTTTCTTTAATCTTCGGATGCCGGAGAATACACTGCTTACATTGCTTCTGACGATATATCGGTAATCCAGACATTCGGCAAGTTTGATATACGCATCCTTCGGGAACGTGTCGATCACCTTCCGGTAATCATTTTTGTCAATGATAGCCATGTTTTCCATATCTTTCAGTGGGATCGTCCAAAAATAATCACCTTCCTTTTCCCTGACGATGCCATTGATATACAGCTGCATCACAGGTTCATCGCTTATTTCATCCTCATAGTTATTGACTACTTCATAAAAGGATATGATCTCCCCTGGGATCAGATCCCGTTCATCAGCCAGTTTCTGACTCACAAGGCAGGGGATCGCATCTTCCGGCAGGGGGTCCACCTCCTTTATCAGCGACGAAATATCCTCATGTAAAAAACCGCCCTCAACGATCTCGTAATGCTCTTTCATTTGCGACGGATCCGTTATCCCCGGATCATCAATGTATCCGATTCCCACATATCCATTGCCTCGATAGGAAAACTCCGCCTTAATGCTTCTGCAATGAACGATCCTCTGCGCTGCCACAACGGGAATACTCAGTTTGGCTTTCCAGTTCTTCTCGATGGCATCGATCTGCTTTTCGACAAGTTCCATGCCGACAGCGGTTTCGACCGGCTGACCGGCATCTTTTTCCTCTTCGGATTCCTCAGCGATGCCTTGCAATTGTGCGGTATGTATCACACTTTCCTCCCGGATCGATGCCGGGTATTTTCCGGTTCTTTCACACTGACTGATATATCCGCCCTGGATCAGCTTATCAAGGGAACCGCCGCGAAACAGCATGATCATGGAGCAGACCATGATCATGCTGATCACACCCACAAACAGGCAAAGATACAACTTATATTTATTTATGATCTTGGTAATGATATAGCGGATCATTTCAAAATCTTATCCTTTTCTTTCACGCCATCCATGATATAACACACCCCGGATGCTGCACCTGTCCTGTATACCTTGACATATTCCTTCACGATCTGATCATTTTCCAGTTTCCATACATAGTACTTGGTCGTATCGGAATACATGTTGTATTCTTCTCTCACTGCAAGGCTCGGAATGACGATCACATCTTCAAAATGCTTTCCTTCAAAAGTGATCTCCATTTCCTTCATATCATTGTCAGTCAGCTCTTCGTCCATTTTCAGGTAGAACTGATACGGTACTGAGTTTTTGGCAAAGGGCGCAGAAAAGGTTGCGTATTGCTTTCCGTTTCTGGTAAAGAGCATGAAACGCTGCGCATCTCCGTTAATTCCGACGCAGCTGCCGGACCACTCCTTCTCTCCTTTTTTTGCCACTACCTTCTGTCCGATCAACGGCATATACCGCACCTTTACACCTGTTCCGCCCTCAGGCATTGACACATAGAGAATGGTAGAGCCGCCTGCTTTTCCCCCGGACATGACGGACATCAAAAAACTGCCCTTATATACCTCATCTCCGTCTTTTAACGAGACAAATTCGATCTTGCCGTCAACCGGTGACTGTATATTGATCCCGTCTCCTTCCGCATTTTTCTGCAGTTTCCGATACCTTTCAGAGAGTGCTTTCCGATTGCTTTCATAGCTTTGTTTCGCCGCCTGTTCCGTCCTGTTCAGAATATCCAGATCGATCCCCAGTCGTTTGTCTAAATGGCGGAGCGAACGGATCTGATCATCATTTGTCATCGGCATTTCTGCATCAATTTCATTTGTCGGATCCGGAGCATCCACACCCTCGATTTCTTTCCCGGCCGCAAGCAGACTGTTCTTGCCTGCTTCATAACTGTATTTCTCCCGCTCACGATTACGGTCTAAGGATGAGAGCGCATATCTGGCATCTTCCGAGGCGAGCACGCCCTCTGATGTGGTGATCGTGCCGACCACCTCGCCTTCGGATACGGATCTTGCCTCTTTACTGCCATGAAAGATCCCGCCTGCCGCAGCAAGCAGAAAGTTACAGTATGGATAAGCGATGCGGGCGCTCTTCGTCTGATCATCTTCGATATAATCGGCAAGGCCTGCCTCTATCGTCTCATACTTGGAAGGCGGCAGATACTGATTGGTGTAATACACAAACTCACCTTCTGAAAGACCGCTTTTTACCTCTGTGTAGAGACTGTCCTCAGCCCCCAGTTCCACGATCCGCTTTTCCGTCTTGCCGGCCGCATTTCTCACATAGACAAAGTCCTCTCCGTTCTCCCGGTTGATAGAATCGTTGCCTACCGCTAACTTTTCCTGCGAATCTCCTGCCAGAAAGAACAGGATCAGATTACTGCCGATCGAGAGTTTTCCGCCAACCGGATCAAACGTCTGATACGGGTACTTACCGACACCTTGCGCATAAGAGATCTCCTCCGGTGTATAAGAATGCTCTGTGATCTCTACCCTCTTTCCATTCAGGTAAGTCCATTTGCTTTGATATTCACTGTACGCGTACTTGTCTGACGAAAGACCGGTGGCTTCAATATACAGATCATCGTAATCGGAGATCACGACAATGTTTTCACAACTCTCCACGAAGTTGCTTTTGGAGAAATCCTTTACAAACGTCACATATCCGTCATGGGGTGCCGTATAAGTCCGGCTGTCCAGTTCTTTTTTGATCTTATCCCTGCGCTCGGTAAGCAGTTTCAGATCACTGTCTGTGATGGACATGTCAAACCGGTACTCTTCTTTTTGGATCGCAATCTCCTTATCCTTCTTTTCAAGTTCATACTGATCATGCAGGATCTGCTCGGTTTCCCGTTCTATCATCAGTTTCTCAAGCGTCAGGTCTGTCACTTCTTTGGCTAATGTTTTATGACGCGAAAGCTCTTCGATCTGTCTGCGTACATCTTCATATTCTTCGGTCAGGGATGCGGTGTCTGCCCTGGCCACCACATCGCCTTCTTTGACATGATCTCCGACACCCACCATGACTTCCGAGATCGTCACTGCGGTACTCGAAAAACAGGGGTATTCTTTCGGTATTACGCTTCCTTCAAGGATCTCAACCCGTCCGACGATCCTTTTGGTCACCGGCCTGATCGCTTCGATATCTGCTACGGAATCGATCAACTCCGGTACTTCTTCCTTTTTTCCGCAGCCAAAGAAAGACATGCTGAGCAGGATAAGCAACAGAATGTATGAAAGGTACTTTATGACTTCATTCGGAGTATTTGTGTTTCTTCTTGCTGACATCATTTATCACTGCCACGGCTGTTTGGTTTAATGACATCCCTATAGTCTGCATTGGCCGGGATTGAGATCACGTCCCCCTCATCAAGGCCGTCCACGATCACTGCATACTCACCGACCACATTACCGACCATCACTTTAACCGGTATATAATTCCCTTCTGCTGTCTGCTTGTAAGCAAAGATATCTTCGGAGTTTTCATGCTGGATCAAGGCTGCCGCTTCCACATAGCGGACATTTTTAATCTCCTCCATCTCCTGATAAATAGTCAGGGTCTGTTCTTTGATCCTGTCACTGCCGCTGATGATCCTGAAATATACCTTATCGTTTGCGTTACCCTGTGGGATATCCGGCTGGCCGGGTTTTTCCTCATCTGCCCTCTGATCGCTTTCAGTTATATTTGCAGCATTCGCACTGACAGAGACGTTATCCGTCCCTGTCGTCTTTGTGGGATCTGCTATGACTTCCACTTCATACTCTGCGATCCTGCTCCTTGCATGAAACCGCTCGCCCACCGCAAAACTGACTTTCTTAAGGGAATCATCGCCGCTCCCGCTCAGATAAGGCTGCGCCACATAGTATCCGCTGTCCGAAGCGACCTTGAACAACGGTTTCCCGAAAGCCAAAAAACCATCCATGACAGACCGGTCCACATAAGTTACGATGCCATCCTTTTTGGCCACGACATTGAGCTGGTCATAGATCTTGTCCACATCATCGATATATACCTGGGCATGAACGATCTCATCCTTCAGATCCGCAATATCAAAGGCATAATTTGCGATCGGATCGATCTCAATCATTTTCTGATAATGCTCGATCCTAAGTTGCGCATAGCGTTTTGTTTTTTCATTTTCCGAAAGCCGCTTATCGAGGATCTCAGAACTGAAGGATAACATCACATCCCCCTGTTTTACCTGATCTCCGGCCTGTACGTGCAGGGATTTTACTTTTGCCTCATAACCGGCATCGAGATTGCGAAAAAGATCGTCTTCAATCCAATATACCTCTTCCTCATATCCTGCCAGCTGAATCTCCCCCTCATACACAGGTGTCAGGCTGCCGCGCTTCACCGTGGTGGTGAGCCTGTCCACCTGCGCATACTGCGACTCCGGAAGTACTACCAGCGGGTCCTTTGCTGCCTGTCCGCATCCTGTAAATATACAAAAGGAAACAAAAAGAAACACCATTCTGCAATGGTGTTTTATGATAGAAACTCTATGAAGGAAATGCTCACTGCCACGGTGCATCGCACCCTCCCCTCAAACCAACGGTTTCTGATTGACTATTTGATTGTACCATACATGACCGGGTTTATCTACGTTTAATTCAGATCCGCGCACGGTTTTCAGTTACAATCGTGCACGGATCTATATCATTCATCAAAGCGCCTTACCCTGTTTTACTGCTTTCTTTTGCGGGTCGTCCAGTTTCATTTTATCGTTTATATCCATTTTACGGATCAACTCACCAACTTTTGACTTGCCATCATCACCCTTCCACGTGACAACATCTGCCGCATATTCAGGCGTGATCTTACCATCGACCTGACTTGTGATCGCTGCCTTAAACTCAGGTGAATGGATCAGTTTTGTATAGAATTCCTGCAGCTTAACCGGGCTTCCATCCGGTTTTTTCTGCTCCTCTATCTCCTTGAGGTTTTCCTTGATATAAAGCGCAGCAGCATATCTGACCGTTTTATCTTCGATATGCTTAAAGTGTGCCCTGGTTGTTTCAAAATCTTCC
>JAEEKC010000139.1 GCA_016282215.1 Lachnospiraceae bacterium | reverse complement strand
CCTTCCAGGGTAACCGGCATGGTATAAATGCCGTTGGCCAGGCCGAGCTGCGCGATGGTCTTTCCTTCTTCCTCTGCGGCCAGGACTTTTGCATTGCCGCTAAATGACAGGATCAGCAAGACTGCGCCAAGAACGATCGCCGGAAAGCGGGATGGTCTGATTGAATTGTTCATTTTTCGTATTTTTCCGTTCATATCATTATTTCATTGCAATTACATATCGTAATGACTTTATTCGTTCATTCGATCCATGATCGAACTGATCGCTCTATCGCTTCATCAGGCATAAATGCCCTTCAGGAACGCTTTAAATGAATCTTTCTTCTTTAGCGCGATCAGCAGATATACAAGGGGCGTATTCCAGTAGATCGTGATCTCATTGGTAGAATAACTCATCTCATCATCAATATAGCAAAGGGCCGAAGCTTTTCCCGTCAGGTTCTCCACGGCACATTCATCCTGCAGGTTATCATCCGGTCCGCCCACAAGCATGCCTTTCATGGCTTTTTTCAATTTAACGGAAGGTCTGTGATGCGGGTGCTCCGGACAGAGCGTGCCGTGACCGGTCACGAAGCAATACCCTGTGCCATTCCGGCCGAGCAGATAATCTGCCTGCCATGCAGCGGCTTTCTGATACAGCTTCTTCTTTTCCTCGTCCACCTGCGGCAGTTCACAAAGCAGCATGAAGAGCATGCCGCGGTTTGCGATGATGCTGTTAGAACCCCAGATATAATGATGGGATACGGAAGCCGTACCATAGGCATCCTGCGTTGCCGCATTCGCATACCGGTCCGCATAGTCAACCATTTTTCGGATCATCTGCTTAGACAGCTCCTGATCCGCATTTTTATTCATCACATAAAACAGTGCGCCGTAGAATCCGGTCTCTTCCCAGCCAAGCCCTTCTGTCAGCTGCGTATCGGCCAGTTTCCTGACGACTTCTTCGTATTCCTTTTTGCCGGTCACTTCATAAAGGACCGATGCCGCCCACAGCCACTCATCCTTCCAGTTCGAATCCCTGTATTCTCCGGTATGAATCCCTTCCGGATTGGTGAATCCGATCTCATCCGGATGGGCGCAGACATAAGCAAAGGCTTTTTCACCGGCTGCAAGCGCGTCTTTTGCAAACGAAGGCATGAAGGATACATAATTGCGATAGATCATTGCCATGGTAGCCGCATAGCAGGCCGCGGCGGCATTGGAGACGGGACATACGATCAGCTGCTCAGTCTCTTCCTCGGGAAACTCGTCCATTTCACAGAAGGATTCGCAGGTCACTTTGTGATAAACCGCGCCGTCGCCGCGCTGCATTTTCATCATCCAGATCACTTCATACAAGAGTTCCTTCAAAACATCCGGCAGGCTTTCCCATTCTTTTGAAACTTCTTCTCCGTAGTTTTCCCTGCAAAACGCGCCTGCGGAAGCCATCCCGAAAAACGGCTCATCCTTTAAGTTCATGGAAAAGGAAAGGCTCTTCGGATCCAGTTCGTAGGCCAGCAATATATCCGTGATGGTCTTTGCTGCCGGTACCACATAGCGGCCATAGTCACCGGCATCATGCCAGCCGCCGGATACCTCGATCTCCTCGTCCGTGCCATAGATCTTCGCTTTTCCCATATGGCAGGCAGGGTGAGCAAACTCTCCTGCTTCCTGCTTTGAAAGCACGCAGCCGCAGCGCTGCAGATGCAGCATATAGATCAGGTCGTAATTGATGTTTTCATATACATCTTCTTTGATCTGAAAAACGCCCGACTGCTCTTTGCCGGCCAGAATATAGTATGTTCCCGGTTTTTTCAGCTCCGAAATATCGCCCGTCCGACACTCTTCGTCGGTACCCTTATTATGAAACTGCGTGCTCTGCTCACCTTCAAATACCGACATTCCCGTGGCTTCATCAATGACGGAAAAACGGTCACCCATAGCCTGGCCGCGGAAGGTCACGTTCTTGATGCTTCCGGGCAGGAAGCCGATCTGATTTAACAGAATATCCATGTAAGAGTTCCTCCGAAATATATCATTATATGACTTTTTTATATTTTCTTCTTATCGAATGTTTGCCAATAATTCTATGCTTCTTCTGTTTCGCCAATAGCTTTATCATCATCCACATCATCAGCGTTCTCCGATAGATCTGCCTCTGCGTTTTCCTCTAAGAACTGGCATCCCATGTCGATCAGCATCTGCCTCGTCTGCTCGTCCACCGTCACGGGGGCGATGACCTCAAGTTTGATGTTAAGCAGCATCTTGATACATCCGCCAAGCAGCGCCTTGCCGGAATCACCGGCCCCCGCTACTTCGATCAGTTCCCGGTCAAGGCGAAGCGCATGGATCGGCATATCCAGGATATGGCGCATATTGGAATATCCTTTTCCGAAACCGTCAATGGCAAACAGATAGCCCTGGGATGACAGTTTTCGGATATTATCGTCATGGATCTTGCTGACGATCTCGTAGGCCGACTCACGGATACTGAATTCGATCTGGGAAGGCGATACTTTATACTGCTGCTGCAGATGCCAGATCTCATCGAGCAGATTGATCTGCATGCACTGGGATTCCGAAAGGCTGACCGTAATATGATCATATCCTTTTTCCTTCATCTCTTCGGATCCCACATAGGCAAATACACTGCGGATCAGGTGTGTTCCGAGCATCAGGGACAATCCGCGCTCTCCGGCTGCAATTTCAAGCAGCTCCGGATCGATGATGCCGTACTCGGGATCATCAATAAAGATCTCTGCTCTGGCAGATACGTATTTTTTCTCATCCACAGACCAGACAGGATGATACCGAAGGCTCATGGAATCATTTTCAAAAGCACGGGACAGCACCTCGTCAATATGCGCCTCGATCTGATAAGCACGCTGGCTGACGATGGACTGGCATCGCACAAAGCTCTTGTCCACATTGGCAAAGCGCATGAAGTTATGGCCAAACCGAAGGAGCTCATCCACGTTTCCGATATCATCCGGAAACTGCACAACGACCACTTTTACATCAGGACGGACACCGGTGCCGAAGAGAGCTTCCGTATTATCCTTCACTTTTCCCCGCAGCTCCGAAACGACCTGAACGGGATTATACTTCTCATCTTCTATGATATTGTAAAAAGTGCCCGGCTGTTCAAAATAGGACTCGAGTATGATCTTATCTGCCTTGGAGAATTTGCGGAACTGCGCTTCCATTGCATGGATATATTTATAAAAGATCTCATCCGACAAAAAGCGGCTCATATCCTTTGCATTCCTGACACAGACGATCACGATCTGTACCTTCTGCTTCGTTGCGGCGATCTTGCCCATTTCCTCGCAAAAAGCCCGGTAACCTCTCAGACCCGTGCTCATATCCACCTGTTTTTCCGGCCGCTGTATGAAAAGCACGGCCAGCAGCAAAGTGATCGCCGTAAAATAGCACTCGATCAGCAGGCGGTTATAGAAATACTGAATGAGCACTGCTGCAAAGTTAAACACATACATGGAGATCAGAGCGATCCAGGACCCGATATCCAGCGCATATTTATGCAGGCACAGATAGATTACGCCAAAGACCATGTAAACGGCAGCCAGCCCGTAAACGATCAGTACCTTCGGTCCTCTCGAATACCCTGCTTCTGCAGTAAAGTAAAAGATCCAGTTCGTATACTCGTTTGTCACCAGCAGTCCCAACACGCCCAGATAAGGAAGGGCGACGATCAGTTTTTTCCAGAAGGAACGGATCCTGTACCAGGTTCCCGTAGCCGAGAAAATATAGTAGATATACAGGGTATTGCAGGCATGCCGCATGACATAATAAAGGTACTCAAAAACTTTTGCCTGCATCAGTTCCTT
>JAEEKC010000138.1 GCA_016282215.1 Lachnospiraceae bacterium | reverse complement strand
CTTTTATTCTTTTCAAAGTGCTTCTTGTATTCCTCAAAGGTGGTGGCACCGATAAAGCGGATATGTCCGCCGGACAGATGCTTTTTCAGCATATTGCCCGCATCCAGAGAGCTGCCTTCCACTCTCCCGGCTCCGGCAATATTGTGGATCTCATCCAGGTACAGAATGGGGTTTTCTTCCTGCTCAAGTCCATCCATTACCTTTTTGAACCGTTTTTCAAAATCACCGCGGTACTGGGTCCCTGCCAAAAGGCCACCCAGATCCAGCGCAAACACTTTACTGTTCTTCAGCCCTTCCGGCACCTTTCCTTCCCTGATCCTTTGCACAAGACCATAGGTGAGGGCCGTTTTCCCCACTCCCGGTTCTCCGATATGAAGGGGATTATTCTTATCCTTCCGACACAGGATCTGGATGGTGCGTTCCAGCTCATCTTCCCTGCCGATCAGGGGATTGACATCTTTTAAGGTCTGATTCAGACACGGTGCAAAAGCCTGCCAGCCCTTGTGGTCTGCGGGTTTGCTTTCCCAGTCTTCCTCATACTCCGTTGTTTCATCTTCGATAAACGCGATCTCCCTTAAGAGTTCTTCCTCGCTGACTCCCTGCTTTTCCATGAAAAATACTGCATAACTCTCTTCCAGCTGCCAGATTCCATGTAAAAGATGACGCATACAAATCTCACCGTTGGAACTGTTCATGGCACTGTGAGTCCCAAAGGCGAGAACATGCTGCATTGCAAGGGTCAGCTCAAATTTTCCGCCTTCTGTTTTTTCACAAACCTCTTCGATGTATTCTGAAAGATCCGCTCGCAGCACCTCCACATCCCCATCGCACTCTGTAAACGCCTCGGAAAAGGTATCGTCTTCACACATAGACAGAAGGAGCATCTCCGGCATGATATATTCGTATTGATTCTTTGCTGCGTAGGTTCTGGTATTTTCAATAAGCGCAGCAGCTTCCTGTGAAAACTCCATCACTTGGCCTCCTCGATCAGCATGCGAAAGGGAAATCCTTCCGCCTTGGCCCTTGCAAGGGCGGAATTCACCTTTGTTGTAGCAATGTCGTAAGAATAGGTACCGACTATGGCCCGCCCGTTTTTATGAACGCCCAGCATGATGGTCTCAGCCGCCAAAGCATCCTTATGAAAAATATCCATCAGGATCTGTACCACAAACTCCATGGTGGTAAAGTCATCGTTAAGCATGATCACATGATACTGCTTGGGTTCCTTTAACTTATACCTTGTCTTTTCCTTAAACCCGCTTTGTGTTGCCATAAAGCAATCCCTTCATTACTTTTTCTTTACCTTCAGGCTCTTTAAATACTCCTTCTGCTCCGGTGTGATCCGATAGCTCTCCACCGATTTTTGAATGGCCTTGTTATGGGTCCAGTCATCCAGCCGCTTCTCTTCGATAAAAGGCAGGATGCTGTCATACTGCTTCGCCAGCGCAGTTGCAAAATACCAGGCGATCATCATATTGACATAGTATTCATCGGAGCGAAGCTTTGCCACCATCTCAGGATACGCCATATCAAAATCATCATTTAAAAAGTGCTCCATCAGCATACCCACACCGAAACGGATGGTATAGGTCTCTTTTGATTTCAGCCAGATTTTCACCTGCTTTAATAGCTTTTCCTTATGCCTGCGAAAGATCTTCGGCGACATCTGATCGCAGGTTGCCCAGTTATCCACGTAGGGCAAAAACCGGATCAGTTCTTCCATGCAGGTATCATAGTCCTTCATCTCTGAGATGATAAACGCATGAAGCTGGTTTTCATCAAAATATCTGTGAGGCAGATCCTCCAAAAAAGTCCGGATCCCTTCCTCTTTGACGTACTGCTTTGCCAGCTTTCGAAGGGCCGGCGTTCTCACACCGATCACCGCATCTGCAGGTGCTGTAGGGATGATCTTTTCCTGCATCTTTTTATATCCGAGATCCTGTAGTGCAAAGAGCTCTTTTCTGATCTGATCTATCATAGTATCTCCTTCTTGGCTGTAATATCTTACACCAAATAAAATCCGTTTTCCGCCAAATGCAAAAGCGTCTCTTCCGAAATATGTCCCTCATGTGTAATGGTCTGGCTCTTTCGGTAAAACCGGTTACGGATATAGTCCATTCCCTCGGTGCCGCGACTGAAACTGTATTCGATCTGATCCGGATTGAAGATGCGATCCGGTATCATTTTCAACACCATGCTTACGGTATAATCCATAGGGAACCTGTTGAAATTCTCAAAACACCATGCATGAGAAAGCACACCTTTTTCATATTCATAATACTCACAGTTGATCTTCACATCATCTGAAGGCGTTCCCCGGGTATGAAACTCCTCAACACTCATAAGCCTGCCCGCCTCATCATATTCACACCATTCGAAATCATACAGCTCAAAGGAAGACTGTCCATCCGAACGCCGGGTCACCATATACTCGATGCTCAGCTGCTTGGAAACATAGACAATAGCCAGAAAGGAGTCTTCTATTTCCGCTATCCGGGACAGCTTCAGATTCCCTTCATCATCGTAATGCAGCTCAACATAATTGGCCGGATTTGCGTTTTTCGAAAGCTTATTAGAAGGCTTCTTGGGAAAGGTATCCTTGGGATCCATCAAACGAGGGATCAGAAACCTGCTGTAGGGATTCAGTGCTCTCCAATGATCATTGAATCTCACATAGCGGATGGTATTGTTTGCAAGATCCAGATCCGGCACATAGGGATCCACCACCTCTTCACGAAGACGTACGTATTTTGCAAGCAATTCTTCACGTTGAAATTCCATTACAAATCTCCTTTCTCTGAAATCAGGTCAGCCTATATGTTTTATCATCCTTCAACTGCTACTTTGCAGATAAGATCCCATAGACCTCGGGGCGTCTGTATTTCTATTTTATGTTACAGGTAAACAAGCACCCTTCGAACTCTCCCTCAAGAACGTCCTTGGCAGATGTGATAAACAGGATCTTGCCGCCCTCGGCAATGGCGCAGGAGGTAACATTGGTTGCCGGAAGAATGATCTCACCCAGCTTTCGTCCATCCTCTCCGCTTCTTTTTTCGATTCGGTTTCCGCCCCAATAAGCAACCCAAAGGTTATCCTCATCATCGATGCAAAGACCGTCTGTTATTCCGTTTTCCGCGGTAAATAAAACCCGCTTTCCGGAAATGTTTCCTGTGCTTGCATCATAATCGTATTTGAAAACTGCGTACTTTAAGGAATCTGAGAAAAAGAAGCTTTTCTCATCACTGCTCCAGGCCATACCGTTTGAGATTTTGGTATCCGGCTCCAGAATCCGCACCTTTCCCTGATCCAGGCAAAAAAGGGCCCCTTCAGCAGGGTGATCGTCATTTACGGAAGCCCCGAAAAAAAGGCGGCCCCGAGGATCCAGCTTCGCATCATTACAGCGCCAATAGGGCTTAAAATAAAGCGTCAGATCAACCATGCGCTCTGTTTTTCCGTTCACATAGGAATAGATCCCATCCATGGCAGCCAGGATAAAGCCATCGGAATCCTGCATGGGTACTGCCGATCCGATGGGCTGTCCAAACTCAAAGCATTCCTTCTTCCCATCCGTAATGGTCCATAGCCGTCCCCTGGTAATATCCACCCAGGAATACCGTTTGAATCTCTCATCATAGAAAGGGCTTTCCCCCAGGCTGTTCTGTTCCCTGTCAAAAACAGTTGCTTTCCATTCTGTCATAGACTTTGTTCTCCCCTCTTTTTTTCACACTTTTCATACTGCTCCGATAAGCACTCCCTATCAAAATCACCCTCTGCTTTTTAGGTATGACTGGCAGTTGCCGTGGTAGTAGCCGCCATAATGCATACCATTACCGCTATCTCCTCTGCTACAACCATTTGTTCTTAACACTTTCTCGCATTTTTTACCCCTCCTGTTGTCTGTTTCCTGTTTCTCAGCCTTCAACATATGTATGACTTACCTGACTATTATACCGCAGTATTGCCAATCTGTAAGCACTCTCTTTCCATTCTTTAAGAAAACGTTAAGATTCCTCCGTTTTTCCGGAAAGGTTACCCGGTTATGATCATTTCATAAGAACAAAGGAGAACGAAATCATGAACCTATTCATCACAAAACTCATCAGCAGCATAGCAGAACTCATCGTTTTTTCCCTCGTACCCTTTATCTGGTGGCTGATCAAATACAGAAAAACCTGCAGCTTTTTTGAATGGATCGGCCTTAAAAAAATCAAGGATTTTAAAAGCCGAAATATCCACTACGCAATTTTCGGCGTAGAAGTGTCTTTCATGGTGTTGTCAGTGTTCATGCTGCATTCCGTAAAAGGCATTGAAACCGCCACTTCAGAATTCGCCGGCCTCGGATTTGCAGCCATTCCGGCAATCCTCATTTATGCCATATTCAACACGGCGCTTCCTGAGGAAATTTTATTCAGAGGTTTTATCCTGAAACGCCTTTCAGGCAAATGCGGATTTAAAGGTGCAAATACCATGCAAAGTATCATCTTTGGTATTATCCACGGTGCCATGTTCTTTTCGCTCACAGGTCCCGTAAAAGCTGTTTTGATCATCCTTTTCACCGGTATGATCGCATGGGCCATGGGATTTCTGAATGAAAAATGTGCAGATGGTTCTATTCTCCCAAGCTGGTGCATTCACGCCATCGCAAACATTTTTTCCGGAATCTGTTCAGCATTTATGCTGTTTTAAATATACGAAAAGGCGGAGCCATCGCTCCGCCTTTATCTGCTTCATCTTCACTTCTACAACTTGAAATAGGATTCATCATGATAGCTTTTTGACATTATAAACCTATCATCCTCGATCACATCTTCCCGGTCATCACAGGACCATGCTACACAGTAATTTAATGTGTGATGCCAGCTGAAAACAAATGTGCCGGATAGTAGATAATCTCGGCCCCCCCGAAAAACTAGTTATTCTGATATTCTGCAAGGGCTTTGTTTAAGGCTTTCGCCTCCCCAAGCTCAAATACATACTCTACAAGGATCGAAAGGACGAAAACAACAGCGATGCCCACTGCGATCCCTATTACGACACTCCTTTTTTCAGTGGGGATACCGCTTGCGGAAAAAGCCAAAACCATGACTACGATCTCTATAAATCCCAATGAGATCAACCGATGGATCAGAAGCTTTTTCATGCTGATCTCCTCATCCTCTTTGAAGAAGAATATGGGGATCACTCCTATTGCAGCGTACAGCAGCGGAGACATAAAAACCTCATAACTAAGCACCCTGTCACTATCCAGCGTCATTCCCAGGATCATCAAAAGCACGGAGATCAACGTAAATAGAATGAAATACATTCTGAAGACTTCCAAAAGTTTTTCCTTTATCTTCTTCACGATTTACCTCCCGCCTCAAAACTGCGCTTCGTCAGAGCCTGTTTCAGATCCAAAACATATTTTCTGGAGATGATGATCTCTTCTCCGTTTTTCAGAAGGGCGCTGTATCTGCCTCCAAGGGCAGGTTTGATGGCTTTGATCTTCATCAGATTCAATAGCATACTTTTCTGTACTCTGATAAAGGATCTGCTGCTTAGTTTCTCTTCCAGCTCATAAAGCTTTTGTCTTACCTCATAGCTTTCCTTCACCGTATAGATAAATACTCTGTTATCCACCGATTCCGCATAGAAGATATCCATTACAGAGATCTCTACATCCCTGCCGTCTTTTTTTGCGCCGAGCTGTCCCTGTCCGGACTTCACAAAGCTGATGATCTCCTCGATCTCATCTGTCAGCTTGTGACATCGGATCTCCAGTATTTCCGGTTGTTCTATTGGTATCTGTTTAACTTTGATCTCCATCTTTACTCGTTTCCGAACTTAAGCACTTCCACATGGCAATGCTGTAAACCACTGCTATCACAATCGCAATACTGACTGTAATCCAAAGCTCTTTTTCTTCGGTTCCAAATACTCTAAGGGATGCCTTTTCATCACTTATGGCGCTAAGGGCGTTGTTGATCCCATGAAATGTAATGCAGGGGATCAGGCTTTTCCCTTTATAAAAGAGGGTTACCAGCATAAATCCCACTGCAACTGCAAAGGTGATCTGAAGAATTGTCTCCAGAATATCCTGACCGTTCAAAAGATTGACGATATGGCCGATTCCGAAGGTAACAGAAGAAACCACGATGGCGGATTTCACGTTTTTCTGTGCCATCCCCACAAACAGAAATCCTCTGAAAATAATCTCTTCCAAAAATCCCACACAGAGCATGCTGATGATATAAAATAAGGTTTCCGGAATCGAATACTTCAGGGTAACCCCGAAATAGATGCTTGCAAAGCCGATCAGCATCAGGGGAATGAAAAACCATGCTCTTTTCAGCTCATATTTCGGCAGGAACAGACCGTATTTCTCAAAGAGTCCGTTTCTTTTTATGAATCCGAAAAGCAGGGCCACATACACCAGATGAAAGATCATGGCGGGAAGCTTTATGATGCCTACATTGACAGAAATGCCCTCTGCCATACTGGTTCCCACTACATAAAGCACGATACACAGTATGGCAAAGGTAACCTCGTTTTCGTAATAAATCTTTTTCATTCTTATACTCTCCTTTCAAAGCATTTTTTGCTTCTTCCTAAGGCGAATATATAGGAATGATCCTGCCTGTTCAATGCATGCAAAGGTAAGATGCACTTTTCACTTGTAAGATGCACAAATGAAGTGCTTTTCCCTTTGGATGGCTGTCTTGTTGGAGGATGATTCCTTTTGGGTAAATCACCGAAATCGATTTCTATTAGTATATCACATATGTAAAGTTGTGAACATTTTTTTGCAATCATTTGTATCCCCTCTGTTTCTATGCTAAAATGCAAGAAAATTCAGGCAAGAAGAAGGGATATATCATGCTGATCAGAAAACAAAACGGCTTCGATAACTTTGTATGCATTGCGGATAAATGCCCCAAGAGCTGTTGTATCGGCTGGCAGATCGTCATCGACGAAACAAGTCTTCACAAATATAAAGATACCTCCGGTGAGTTTGCCCCCCTCCTTCAGCAGGGAATAGATTACGGGGAAAAGTGCTTCCGTCAGAATGCAGGCAGATGCGCCATGCTTCGCAGTGACGGCCTTTGCGACCTGCAAAGGCATCTGGGAGAGGACTATCTTTGCAACACCTGCCGACTCTATCCCCGTCACGAGGAAGACTTTTTAGATCTTCGGGAAGAGACTTTGACCCTCTCCTGTCCTGAGGTCACAAGGATGCTTTTGGATCCTGATTATGAATATGGTTTTACGGAAGAAACTGATGAAAAAACTGACAATCCCGAGGAATATCAGGACTGTGATGTTTTCCTGCTTGATGAACTGGCCTACGCCAGAGAGAAAATGGCTGCTCTCATAAAAAGAAGAGAGCTTCCCTTCCAGGAACGCCTGTCCATGATCGGCGCTGCCGCCTTTGATATGCAACACAGCTACGATTACGGGGATATAGAACTCATCGGTAAGACCTGCGAAAGATTAGATGAGACGGCGGTTTTCGACAGTACCGATATCCGCCCAGAAGAAATTGAGCCCCTGAATGCAACGGGTATTCCCCTGGATTTTTCTTACACCATGGAAAGTCTGTCTTTTCTTGCTCAGCTGGAAGCCCTTGAGGAGGACTGGAGCGATACAGTTTTTCGCATAAAAGAATATTGTTTAAAAAACGGCAACGATTCCGATGCATGGAAAACGGCCATGCACCCTACAAATCCCCGGGAACAGGCCGTTTTTGAAAAAATATTTTTATCCTTCCTTTATACCTACCTTTGCGGAAGCGTATATGACGGACAGATTTATGCAAGGTGTATGCTCGCCATCTGGAGCGTACGCTGGATCATGCTGCTGTTTGCTGCTACGGATCTTACCATAGAACAGTCCATCTATTTGTATTCCCGCCAGATCGAGCACTCCGATGAGAATATCAATGCCCTCATTTCATTTTTCGAGGAGGAAATTCCGGAGATTGGCTAGCATCTCTTCCCCCCCTCCGGGACCCTATACCTTATTCTTACTCGTAACGTATATGTGTCCTATTCCAAACGTAACCGCAGATATAATTAATAAAACATGAAGCATTGTTATACCACTCAGCAAAAATATACCCGTTGGAATAAGTGCCAATGCGATCTGTTTCCAAACCTCTGCCGATCTTTTGCTTATCTTATTCCGATATTATACTACTTTGCTTATTCGTGTAAATCAAAGACGAGCGGTAGTGAAATATAATCGTCATTTTTTTCATGCAACCATATATTTGAGCGATGCAAAAATCAATGCGAAAGTTCTCATCAGGATTGTTCCACTTACGGTCATTATTTTGAGTAATAAATACCATTATTCATTCCTTTCAATTAAACGATGCATCAAAAATGGTGCACCATATTAGTAGTATATGTAATGGGGTCTGACCCGGATTCTTCCATATCATGCTTCTGTGTTTGTATCATCAGATATTCGAGCAAAAATCCATAATCTCCTGTTTCCTTGCTCCCACATCTTCCTTGTATTCGACAGATGTCAATCCCAGGTGACTAATACATTCTATTTCAAGATGCCCGTAAAAGTGTTCGATACTGCCGATGATCCTTTCGCATTCCGGCATATTCGGGCCTGTTCGCAGCGCAATGGCATATCCCTTCTTTCCCGAACTGATCGTTGCATGAGGCTGGTGCGTATTGCACCACGGCGTACAACGATCTATGAACGCTTTAAATTGGCCGGGTATATCCGCCCAATAGGAAGGCGATACCGACACGATGATATCCGCCTTATCATATTCACTCATTATATCCCGAATGACACCCGCATCACCCATGACACATTTTGCTGTATTATGGCATGAACGACACCCTTTGCAGAACATGAATTCATAATCATCAATGCATATGCACTGAACGCTGTATTTAGATGATAACTGTTCTGTGACTATCTTCACTATTTCAGCAGTTGCTCCCGTTCGAACAGGGCTGCAATTAATGATCAATGCATTCATTTTATCTCCTCCGATTGCACTTTCCTGCTTTCAATGTATATGTTGTTCCCCAGTGATTAAGCACTTCGATTTTTGTAAAGCCGTCAGCTATAAGGGCCTCTTTTTCATGCTCCACAGTCAGCGGAGTGTCACCTTATGCTGAAATGCTATTATATCATTTTCGTGGCACCTGCGAAACTATTTTATGTCTGGGCTGCTATTTCATAATATCAGATGCCTATATGTCAAAACATGCCCGGTTTCATAAAACCAGGCATGTTTATTAATATCTCAAAAAAAAGTATATCACATATACCCAACTAAACAATCCATGTATGATGGCCCACCCAATGGAATGCCAATTTACATAGCTGATGACCATAGCCAGGGCACTTCCGAATGTGATACCGGATTTGGCGGTTTCGCCTATCTTATGCTTTCTGCTTTTCTCTTCCATACCTAAGCCCTCCGCTGTTTATTCTTCTTTGTATTCTTCATTTACTTTCTTTGTCCACACGCTTCCAAGTGCTATGTTCAATGATCCAAGGGACATATAGATAAGGCCCGTTGACACTGATCCATCTCCAAACAGATTCATGCAGGCTACAAAAAAGTAGCAGGCTGATGCGATATAAAAAAGTACCGGAATCCATTTCATATTTTTTTTATCTTTCATTTCAAAATCCTCCATCACTCTTTTTTTATTCAGCAACAATCTCTTCATCTTCTTTTTTCATCTTGCTGATTGCCGTAACCACCATTGTAATAACCAACATTGTAAGCATCGTTTTCCTCCTGTCTGTTACGCTTAACAACTTGTTGTATATACTATACCTTGGCGGTGATTTTGCTTACAGAATAAAATCAGCCTAAAAACGATATCTATTTTGCAAAAAAAGCAAATAAAGCCGGCAAAATCATTGAATATCGTTTTAAGGCTAACAAAATACAGAAAATGTTTCCGACAGTGTTTTTGGCGGATTAGGTTCTAGCTTCTTTTATGAAAATGCCAAGCATAAGCATGTAGCATATGGTTTTTGGAATCATAAGCATACCAAGAAGCGGCAAAACCGAGGCAAAAACGGCAACCGGGTTATAGAAAAGAAAAGACAACAGCACATAAAGCCACATACGTCGGAAATTTGCTGCCTGATCTCTTTTGATAAAATAAATCCCGATGATCCAGGCTCCTAAAATGACAAATGGGATATTTCGAAGGATCCCCCAGGTTACTGAACTCCCACCCAAAAGCCATTTGTTTCCGGTAGAAAAGCATATGGTAAAGCGAGTAATCGATACAAGAAACACGCTGATTGCCGATATCTTTTGATCTCTCTTGCTTTCCCATTCATATAGATTTGTATGCAAGTAAAACAAAAGCACATAAAAAGCGGTCATTGTAAGTGATGTAACAAGCTTTCCAAATCCAAGCCATGCGGTCAGATCATTTTCTGTATAATATGATGCAACGCGTGGAATTAAGTGAAACGCATCTCCTATTCCAAGGATAAGCGCAGAAAGCCCCATCAGACGTCCTGTTTTATCTTTCTTTTTTGTAAGAACATAAATTCCGGTCCCTATCGCAAAAAGCAGGTATGCAATATCAAAAACGGTCTCTCCATATTTCATATGACTCCCCTTTGAACGCCGTGTGAAAGCACTCAATAGTACAATTTCAGATTACTTTTCGCTAGTTCTCTTCAGCACATATCGGCCAACAAGAATACTTCCGTATAAAAACCATAAATAGAAATACCAAAGTAGCAATGTTATAGCGGGATATGCTACACCGGCTATCTTCATTACAATCGCCACAATGATCAAAACCATGGAAAAGATATGCAGCGGGTACCACTTTTCTTTTCTATCTGTTATGAGATGTAAAATGGTTGTTGGCATAAAAGAGTAATCCATACATATAACGAAGATTCCGACTATGTCATACCACTTAAGCGTCATTCCTTCATAAAAGACACCTGCTATAGCTATCGTTGTGAAGATAAATACTGCTACATCCATTACTCTGACTATTCTTTTCAATGTATTCATTCGAGTGCTCCTTGTCGATTGTTTTTCATGATTCTGAATCTTGTTCTTTTTCCTGCTTCTTGTTTTTCTTATGATTACTACTGATAACTCCGGCCAAAGCGGCACTGTAGATCAATGATATACATATGCCGTATCCAAATGAAGGACCATCATATTCATGATGCTTTATCATGACCTGCATGATATACATGATAACCGGTGTGCCGAGTTCAAGCAGAATAGCCATCCCGATAAAGATTGGCAGAAACAGTTTAAACCAGCTTGTTTCAGTACTAAGTTTTTCAAAATCAAATACGAGCATTCCTTCTTCATTTCGCGGATATTCCGCTAATCTCATGGATCCTCTCCTATTCTATCTCCATATTGATCACTGCAATAGCACAGGGCATCCTTCCGTTAACAACGTGGTATTCTACATTATCGTATCCCATTTCCTGAAAGAACGACCTGTAGGACTCCATGTCAAACTGCTTTTTGAAATCTGCTCCTAAAAACTGAAAATCCGCAACTGTCTCATCACAAGTTGTGATAAGCGCCTTCATATCGCTTACTACCAGCTCCCGGCTATCCATCTGTCTGCTGCCTTTCTCAAATGCCTTAATCGGTATGTGCTTCCCACTTACAGTCGGTCAGCTCCATATTCGTAAATATAGCCTTAAAACTCGATTTGGTACTGTAATTATTCATTTTTATACTGCCTTAATCATAACCATTTCCATCGGCTGCTCATATCCCGGCACATCAACTATGAAACCTCCGCAGTCTTTATAATTCAACTTCCGATAAAAATGCTGCGCTTCCTCATCAACTTGTGTTGAAGTCATTAACATCCCATATCCTATTGACTTCATTTCACTTTCCCAGTGTTGCATCAGGAGCTTTCCACACCCTCTCCCCCGATACTTTTCGTCTATAAAAAGCATTGTACAAAAAGGTGTATTATCCCAGAAAAGGTTATAGCGTAAAACGCCTACTATTTTCCCTTCGTCCAACAATACATACCCCCGTTTGTCTCTGACCTTCTCTTCAAATCCGGCATCAGGCAAATGTTTGTCAAGCAAAAACCAGGCAGCTTTGTCTTTCAACTCTGCATATCTTATTTCCATTTATAGATCCACCGCTAACTTTGATTTATCACTCCAACACAAGATCAGG
>JAEEKC010000137.1 GCA_016282215.1 Lachnospiraceae bacterium | reverse complement strand
AGCCAGTTCAGCTGCCTTACGAAGCTGCTCTTCGGGAATACCTACTGCATCCGGCATATTTCCGCCATAAGCGTTTACCATCTTAACGAACTCCTGCGGAACGGAAGATGAACCGTGCAGAACGATGGGGAATCCGGGCAGTCTCTTGATGCACTCTTCAAGAACATCGAAACGAAGCGGCGGGGGAACTAAGATGCCGTCAGCATTTCTTGTGCACTGCTCAGCTGTGAACTTGTAAGCGCCATGAGATGTACCGATCGCGATCGCAAGGGAATCGCAGCCTGTCTTGGAAACAAACTCTTCTACTTCTTCAGGCTTTGTATATGCTTCCTTACCGGCTTCTACAACAACCTCATCCTCGATACCTGCAAGGGTACCAAGCTCTGCCTCAACAACAACGCCGTGTGCATGTGCATACTCAACAACCTGTTTGGTCAGCGCAATGTTGTCCTCAAAGCTCTTAGAGGAAGCATCGATCATAACGGAAGTGAAACCGCCATCAATACAATCCTTGCAAAGCTCAAATGTATCACCATGATCCAGATGAAGAGCGATGGGGATATCGGGATGCTCGATCACTGCTGCCTCTACCAGTTTGGTCAGATAAGTGTGGTTAGCGTAAGCTCTCGCTCCCTTGGAAACCTGAAGAATAACGGGGCTCTTCAGCTCATCAGCTGCTTCGGTGATACCCTGTACGATCTCCATGTTGTTCACATTGAATGCACCAACGGCATAACCACCGCTGTAGGCCTTCTCGAACATTTCTTTTGTTGTAACAAGTGCCATGTTTTGTACCTTCCTTTCATTTTTTACTTTATTTATCTGTGATCAATTGAATTGATCTGATAAACGAACACTTTTTGGCGCCCTTTTCCCGGCTCCATGACTGATTATACATGAAATGCACAAAAAAGAAAACCATAAAATTAAAAACTAAGTCATCCGTTGATCCGTTCTGCCGGCACCATGACCGAAAGCGCCTTTTTATTGTTTTTGATGACCACGCTTTTATGACTGCCGCCATACTCTCCGTCAAGTGTCCAGGCAATGCTTTCTTCGGATTCGAACTCGATCTGCGGAGCCTTAAAGCAGTAGATCATGTGGGTATCGATCCTGCCGCTGACAAGGGCCACCATGATCTCGTTGAATTCCATAACGGTTTTCGGATTTTTGATCAGCGTGACCTCATAAAGCCCGTCATCCATTTGTACATTGCTGCCTGTGATATTGGCGAAGCCGCCGACCGACATGGAATTGGTCACCATGCCATAGAGAAACTCATCTTCGATCAGCATATTATTGGCACGGATGGAAAAACGGTAAGACGGATACGTCCCCACACGCTTTGCACCCTCTAAGATGTATGCCATATGGCCGAGAACGTTTTTGACCTGCTGATCCGTTTCGTAGGATACATCCGTGAAAATACCAAAGGCTGCGATATAAACAAAACTGTCATCATTGAAAGAACCGATATCCGTCTGAAAGCGGTTCCCCTGCACGATCATTTTTGCTGCAGCAGTCATATTGGTCGGGATCTTCAGGCTCTTTGCAAAATCATTGGTGGTCCCGGCCGGGATATAGCCGATCGGGATCTTCTTTTTGCGCCGCATCATGCCGGTCACCACTTCATCAAGTGTGCCGTCCCCTCCGCAGCAGGCAATCAGATCATAGTCTCCCGCATCCCGCAGCACTTTCCCGGTGGCATCCCCATGTCTTCTGGTCGGATACACCGTCACTTCCAGCGAGCCCTTTGAAAACACATCCAGGATATCCACCAGATAATGGCGAATCATAGCCTTTCCCGAATGGGGATTATAGATAAACAATGTCTTTGTCGCCATCGTTTTCCCCTTACGAATAATGAGAAAAAAGACCGCCAAAAGCAGCGGTCCTTTGATCACTTTTTCAGATTAACTTTCCTGACCGGTCAGATATCTTTCCATACATTCACAGGCCTGAACTTCATCCTCGCCTTCTGTCTCGATCACAAGTTCTTCACCTGCCAAAAGTCCGAGGCTCATCATGCCCATGATACTCTTTGCATTGACGCGCTTATCCTGCGCGCGCAGATACACCTTGCTGTCAAACATGCTGGCCTTTTGTACCAAAACGGCAACCGGCCTTGCTTCAAGTCCCTTTTCCAGTTTGATGTTCACGGTTTTTTCAGTCATGTTTTCTCTCCTACCTTTGTATCTGTTTTCCCCAAAACATTGCAAAAGTCCACGCTAACCCCAAAAACCATGTAACCCTTATATCCCCGGAAAACCCTCAGCCTTATGAGAGTTCCCTTGCGATCTGTCCGATCCGCCTGAGTCTGTGATTCACACCGGATTTCCCCACCGGCGGCTCACACATTTTTCCAAGTTCCTCCAAAGAGGCCTCCGGATACTCAAGCCGGAGTGCTGCAACCTGTGATAATTCCTTTGGCAAAGACGAAAGCCCACGTCTTTTTTCCACCAGCAGGATATCTTCTCTCTGCCTGGTTGCCGCATTGACTGTTTTTTGGATATTTGCCGCTTCACAGTTCACCTTGCGGTTCACTCTGCCGCGCATATCCTTGTACACCCTGGCACTTTCAAAAGCAAGCAGCGCACCGCCCGCTCCGATCACCTTTAAAAAATCGGCGATTCCTTCGCCTTCTTTCAGGTAGACGACAATGTGGTTCTTTCTGTTGATCGTCCTTCCCTCGAGAGAAAAACTCTCCATTAACGAAAGGATCTGCTCAGCCGTTTCCCGGTCCGTCACCGCCAGTTCCAGGTGATATCCCTTTTGCGGATCGCTCATCATGCCGCAGGCTAAAAAATATCCCCGCAGCACTGCCCGCCTCTGTTCTGAGTCCTTGCACAGAAGCGAATGTACTCTGACCGGAAGCTGCTTTTCTTCCTTCAGGGCTTCGAGCACCGCTGCCACCGCATTCTCTCCGGCAACGAAAACACGAAAGTTTCTTTTTCCGCCGGTTTTATTTTTATGAACGCGTACAGAAGCACCGACATATACTTTAAGACTTTTTTGAGCCAATGTAAAGCATTTTCTTGCCACAAATTCATTTTCGGTTGCGAAAGTGAATTCTTTTTCTGCGCCAAGGTCTCCGGTCACCTGCCCGCAGATCACTGTCATTGCGGCCAGTTCTGCAAGCCGGACCCCCCTTGCGGGACTGACGATCTTTGTCAGTTCTTCTTTGATCTGTGATGTAAATGACATAGATTTAAAACTCTCCGAGTTTTATGACTTCCGGCTCTAAGCGTACGCCCAGCTGTTTTTTCACCCGGTACTGGACCTCTTCCATCAGTTCCGAAACATCTTCCGCCGTGGCATGTCCGATATTGATGATGAATCCGCAGTGCTTCTCGGAAACCTGCGCATCTCCGACGCGAAGGCCCCTAAGGCCTGCATCCATGATCAGCTTTCCGGCAAAATAGCCTTCCGGCCTTTTAAATGTCGATCCCGCGCTCGGATACTCAAGCGGTTGTTTTTCCCTGCGTCTTTTCGCAAGGTCTTCCATCAGCGCCTCGACCTCTTCCTTGGGTTTTTCCTGAAGTTCCAGCGTGATCTGCGCTACCACAAAAGGTCTGTCTTTGATGATACTGGTGCGATATCCGAATTCCATAGTGTCATTGTCCAGATTCATCTCCTCGCCGTACTGATTGATGACCAGGACATTTTTTACCACCTGCTTCATTTCTCCGTCATAAGCGCCGGCGTTCATCACAACGCCGCCGCCGATACTGCCCGGGATCCCTGCTGCAAATTCCAGTCCTGACAGGCCATGCGCTGCCGCAACCTGAGCCACCTTCGGCAGGGATGCACCCGCCTGCGCAATGATCCGTTTCCCATCCACCTTGATCTGTGACATTTCTTCTCCAAGGTGCAGGATCACACCTCTGTAGCCTTTATCTCCCACCAGGAGATTTGTTCCCCTGCCAACTACATAGTATTCCTGTCCGGTCTGGGCAAAATACCTTATCAGTTCCGATAAAGCCTGGATAGACGGCACCTTCACAAACAGATCTGCTTCCCCTCCTATCCGAAAAGAAGTGTGCCTGCTCATCGGTTCGGCCCGCAGGATATTCTCAGGCGGGATCCTTTCCCCGATATAATCCAACATCGCAGTATTTTCTCTCAAAACAAACCTCCAATACTGTGCTTTCTGAGCCGAATCCTCAAAAGCACTGGTCTTGGCCTCGCCGGTTTAGGAAAGCACCAGTTTTGCCGAACCATAGATTCCGGCATCATTTCCCAGCGTAGCCAGTACAAATTTTACATTCCGGCAGGCATGGAAAGCCACCGGCTGATAGTTTTTCTCAATATAAGGAAGAAGGACATCTCCGGCTTTCGATACCCCGCCGCCGATGACAAATGCTTCAGGATCTACTACCGCTGCGATCACCGCAAGACCTTTCCCTAAATACTCTCCGAATTTTTCCGCAACGCGGATGGCAAGGGCATCCCCTGCTTTTACCGCATCCCATACATCCTTTGCGCTGCATTCTCCGGCTTTCAGGACTGTTGCTTCGCCTTCCGATGCTGCGATCTCTCTGTTTGCCAGTCTGACAATACCGGTTGCGGATGCGTATTCCTCTAAGCAGCCGTAATTGCCGCAGCCGCATTTTTCCGTTTCACCATCCTGCACATGGATATGGCCGATCTCACCGCCGGAGCCCATGCTGCCGGTCAGAATCTGTCCGTCTAAGATAATGCCGCCGCCAACGCCGGTACCGAGGGTTACCATGACAATGGAATCATATCCCTTGCCGCCGCCGAGCCACATCTCGCCAAGGGCAGCTACATTGGCATCATTTCCTGTTTTTACCTTCAGTCCGGTCAGCTTTGAAAGCGCTTCATTTACGTTGAACTCGCCCCATCCTAAGTTTGCACATTTATGCACGACACCCTTGCTGTCAACGGGGCCGGGAACGCCGATGCCGATACCGGCAACTGCCGACTTCTCAATGCCTTTTTCTTTGCATTTTTCCTCAACGCTCGCTGCGATATCAGGCAGGATCGCCTCACCTGCATTTTCAGTTCTGGTCGGGATCTCCCACTTATCAAGCAGCTTTCCGCTGATATCAAAAAGCCCCATCTTTACGGTTGTACCGCCAACATCTACTCCAAAAACATAATCTGCCATTGTTTCCTCCTAATGAATCATAAATTTTTCGCTGCCGCATTCTCATATCGAGCTTTCAACTGCCCTAATGAATCATAAATTTTTCGCTGCCGCCAAACCCTATTCGTCGTCCTCGTCCCGGCCTCTTGCCAGTCCTTCCTGCACTCTCTTATAGAGTTCCTGTGCAGCGTTGTAACCCATCTTCTT
>JAEEKC010000136.1 GCA_016282215.1 Lachnospiraceae bacterium | reverse complement strand
GAGGTAGAGCGAAGGTATCTTGAGAGCATTGGCGTCACCTTATCGCCCAGCCCGCGGGAAAAGATATTGGAGGAACAGCTGTATCTGTATCAAAACGTGACGAAACCGGCGGAAGGGCTGTTTTTATCTTATTCCACGCTGGACCGGGAAGGGAAAGCAACGCAGCCTTCGTTTTTTATCCGCCATATCTGCGATCTGTATCCGTCGCTGACCATCGAGACTGCTGCAGTCAGTGAGGCTGACAGGATCGCGGAGATTTCTACCAAAGAAGACGGACTGGAATTGTTTGCTGCCCTGCTGGCAGATGAGGTACAAAAAACGGAAAGCGACACGGAAGAGATATCGGAAGGGCTGATCGCTCTTTGCGCGGCTTATGGAAATGAAAAGGAGGCGCAGGAGCTGATCCGCAGCAGTGTCTGGAGTTATGAACCGATACCGCTGGATACACGTGCAGTCAGTGTAGTTTATAAAAAAGGCGGCACCATCAGCAGGCTGGAAAAAATGGCGGCCTGTCCCTATGCCCATTTTCTGCAATACGGTCTCTCTTTGCAGGAAAAAGAAACTTATGAATTGGATATGCGGGACCTTGGAAATGTGTACCATGAAGTATTGCTTGAGATCCTGTCGGAATATGCTGCAAAAGAAAACGGATTCACAGGGCTCTCGGATGAGGAGATCGGAAAACTGGCCGATGAGCGGATCGTGCAGGCAGCAGAAGATTATCGCGGGCAGGTGATGGTAAGCGACTTTCGCAATACGTATAAGGTGAAGCAGATGACCGCTGTACTTGCGCAGAGCATGAAATATATGCGCTATCATTTGTCAAAGGGAAAATTTGTTCCGGAGAAATTTGAATACCGGTTTGAGGATGAGAAGGGAAGTCAGATCCGCGGGATCATTGACAGGATCGATATCGCGCAGGAGGGCGGCAAAACTTATGTCAAGATCATGGATTACAAATCGGGCATGCGCAAGTTTGATCTGACAAAACTGTATTATGGGGTATCGATCCAGCTGCCGGTCTATATGGCACATGCGGTAAGGCTTTTGGAAGAAAAGGTCGGGAAAGAGAATGTGATCCCTGCGGCCATGCTGTATTTTATCCTGAAAAATCCGGTTGTTGCAGCAGAAGATGAAAAGGGCGCTGAACAGGCGATTGCTAAGGAAATGCGGCAAACAGGGTTGTTTTTGGATGGAGAAGGTGTGATCGATCTGCTGGATGACCGGTTTGCCACAGACAGAAAGTCGGATGTTGTCCATGCAGAGATGAAGCAGGACGGAACCATTTATCAGGCCCGTTCGGAATGTGCTTCTTTACAGGATATGAAGACGATACTGTCGTACGCGGAAAAGAAAGCGGCGGATCTTCTTTCGCAGATCGATCAGGGCGTGATCGACATAGCTCCCTTCGAGATCGGAACAGGTGATTTTGACAGTTGTCAGTATTGCAGCTTTAAAGGGATCTGCGGCTTTGATGAACGGACGGCAGGCTTTGAAAAAAAGAAGCGGGATAAGGTACTGCTGGAAGCGCTGGCCTTAGAGAAAGATAAAGCAGAGTAAGGTGACGATATGAATTATACAACAGAACAGCAAAGAGTTATCGATGTCAGAAACAAAGATATTCTGGTTTCCGCAGGTGCGGGAAGCGGAAAAACAGCAGTGTTGGTAGAGCGCATCATGGGAATGCTGTCAGATCCCGAAAGATCTGTGGATGTAGACAGGATCCTGGTACTGACGTTTACCAGGGCGGCAGCAGCGCAGATGAAACAGCGGCTTTTAGAAAAGATTCAGGAATATCTGAAAGACCACCCGAATGATAGCAAAATGCAGATGCAGGAGACTTTGCTGCATAATGCGCAGATCACGACCATCGACAGTTTTTGCCTGTACCTTGTCAAAAATCATTTCCACAGGGTTGGGATCGATCCGGCTTTCCGGCTGATGGAGAGCGGGGAAGAAACGCTGCTTAGCGCTGATGTGCTCCGGGAAGTTTTGGAAGAGTTTTTTGAAAAAGGCGAGCCGGACTTTTTGAATCTGGTGGATGCGCTGAATCCGGAGGTGAAAGAAAGCAAGCTGGAAAGCAGCATCATGGATCTGCATGAATATGCCCAGTCGTATCCCTGGCCGGACAAATGGATGGAAACAGAGCAAAGCAGAGAGATTGAGGCGGTGGCGTTTGAAACACAAAAGCAGCTCTGCAAACAGGTGCAGGATGAACTGGATTCTGCCGTTTTGATGACGGATCTGCTGGCGAAAGCGAGTCTGAAACCGGGCTATCCTGCTGTTTATGAGGGGCTTTTTACACAGGAAGGACAAATGCTTTCTGCCGCGCGAAACAAAGTCGCTTCTGCAGAAAACGGGAAGGATGCAGAGGAGATCTTCAAAGCTGTCGCAGATGGTCTTGCGCTGATGAGCTTTGGCAGGATGCCCTCTATAAAAAAGGATGATAACAGCGTAGAAGAGGCGAAGAAGAAACAGCTGGGCAAACTAAGGGGAGAATATAAAGATTCCCTGACAGATGCTGCTAAGATCTACGGAAGATCCTATGAGCAGGTGTTAGCAGATGAGACGAGGGCAAAAGCGCTGACGGATGCATTGATCCGGGTTACGCGTGCCTTTGGCCAGCGGCTGCTGGAAAAGAAGAAAGAGCAGGCAAAGTTTTCATTTTCGGATATTGAGCATTTTGCATTGGATATCCTGTATGATAATGGAAAGCCGTCGGAAACGGCACTGTCTTACCGCGATCTTTTTGAGGAGATCATGGTGGATGAATATCAGGATTCCAACCAGGTGCAGGAGGATCTGTTGGCTGCATTGGCAAGACCGGACGAGGGGCAGCATAACCGCTTTATGGTTGGCGACAAGAAACAGAGCATCTATCGTTTTCGCATGGCACGGCCTGAGATCTTTATGGAAAAGTATCATGCATACGGACGTCCCGGTGCGGATCATGAGCGCATTTTGCTGCAGAAAAACTTCCGCAGCCGTGTTGAAGTCATCGAGAGCGTAAATGCAATCTTTCGCCGGATCATGCGCAGTCAGATCGGCGGGATCGATTATGATGTCAATGAGCAGCTGGTGCCCGGCGCCGCTTATCAAAAGGGAACGCATGGGCAGCATAAGACGGAGCTGATGCTCTGTGTTTCCGATGAAAAGGGACTTAAAAAGCGCCGGGCGGAGTCGGCTATGATCGCAGACCGTATCCGCGATATGATCGATCAGAAGATCCTGGTAAAGCGCAGGCAGGTCGCAGCAGGAGAGTGCAAAGAGGCGCAGCAGAGCGAAGAGGCATACGTATATGATGAAGAAGCATCCGCGGTGGGTGGGGCGCCGGTGATGAAGCTTGATCCGGAGTTCAGGATCGTAACCGGCGAGATAGAATACAGGGATATCGTGATCCTGGTCAGAAGCCATAAGGAATTTTCACCGCTCCTTGTGCAGGCGCTTGCGGAAAGGGGAATCCCTGCCCATGCGCAGTCTACCACCGGATACTACGATACACCGGAGGTTGCAGCGCTTTTGGACCTGCTGTGTGCCATCGATAATCCTTATTCCGATATACCGCTGGCAGGTGCACTCAAAAGCGTGTTCTTCTCCTTCACGGATGAGGATCTGGCGCTGATCCGCCGACAGGACAAAAATATCAGCTTTTATGAATGTCTGCAAAAAAGAGCGGCCGGAGAGGATGCGGATGAGAGACTTGCTGCTTTGGCAAAAAGCGCGATGGAGCAGCTGCAAAAGCTGCGTGAGCTGGCGTCGCATATGACGGTATCCGGGCTCCTTTCGCACATATTTTTGCAGTTTCATTACAGGGAATACCTGTTGTCAAAACCCTTCGGAAAACAGCGTGTCATGAATGCAGATCTGCTGATCACGAAGGCGGAGGAATTTGAAAAGACGTCCTATCACAGTCTGTTTTGGTTTATCCGCTATGTGGAAAAGCTGAGAAAACAGGAAGTGAAAGAAGGAGAGGCAGGCATTTTGTCAGAGCAGGCAAATGTGGTCAGGATCATGACGATCCACGGCAGCAAGGGTCTGGAATTCCCCGTCGTCTTTATGGCGGGATGTGATAAAGGGTTCAACCTGAGTGATTCTAAGGGGACAATCCTGATGGACATGGAACGGGGGATAGCTTCTGACAGTATTGATACCGTGACCAGGATCAAAAGAACCAGCCTTCGGAAACTGGTTATGGTGGATCAGATCAAAAGAGATATGTTAGGGGAGGAGCTGCGCCTTTTGTATGTGGCAGCAACCAGAGCGAAAGAAAAGCTGATCTTTACGGCAACGATGAGTTCGGGCAGCAATCATGATGAAGCCTTTGGTTATTTACAGAGTGCAGCTGCCCTGCCGGGAGCATTGCCTGCCGATGTGCTCGCAAAGGGCGGAAACTATCTGGATTATCTGCTGATGGCAAGGGCCTGCGAACCGGATCTGTTTGAGGAAAGCGTCGTGGCACCGAAAAATCTCGATCAGGTCAGAATGGAAATGGTTGAAAAACAGATGCGGAAAATGGAGCAGGTAGCAAAGCTCTTAGATCCCGAATATGTGGCGGGTGAACTGAAAAAGCACACCGCAGCAGAAAAAGAGTCTCAGAAGCTGACGGAACGTTTTTCTCATGTATATGCTCATGACAATCTACGAAACCTCTATGCCAAAACCAGCGTGTCGGAACTGAAGCACGCAGCTATGGAGGAAGCCGGCATCCATGTAGAGTTTGAGACGGCGAAGACGGGCGAACCTTATGTACCGCTGTTTGCAAAGAAAACGGCGGAAAGCGGCGGTACCGACAGAGGATCGGCATTCCACAGAGTGCTCGAATTGCTTGATTATGGGAAATATGCCGGCCTCATGGATGGTGATATAGAAACGGAAATAAAAAAAGATATGGCAGAAATGGTGGCGGCTGAGCGGATCACACAGGAGTATGCGGATCTGGTATCCGTGGAAAAGATCGCAGATTTTATGCGCTCTCAGGCGGCAGCGCGTATGCGCAGCGCAGCGCTTTTGGGCAAACTGGATAAGGAACAGCCCTTTGTGATCACGATCCCTGCAAACAGGCTCCATGCAGAGATTCCGGAACAGGAACGCGTTATGATCCAGGGTGTGATCGATGTGTTCTGGGAAGAGGATGATGGACTCGTGATCCTGGATTATAAAACGGACCGTGTCACGAAACCGGAAGAACTGACGGATCGTTACACGGCCCAGCTAAACTATTATCAGGAAGCGCTTGAGCAGATCACCGGCAGGAAAGTGAAGGAAAAGATCCTGTATTCCTTCGCGCTGATGCAGGAGATCCCTGTCTGACTGAAGAAAGGCATTCAGGCATACGGTGACTCGCCTCTATGATTACGCAAGCGCAGCCAGCATTTTTTTGGCGTTCTCGGTAGTTTCGATGTTCAGGACGCAAGGGAGTGAGAGCGCTGCGTTTGCCCAGATCTTTTCTTCTTCAAAGTCCTTGATGCTGTGGTAGAAGGAAGCAAGTTCCAGGCAGATCTCAGCGCAGCCTTCCCCATCAAGGGTGACAGCGCGCATTGCATATTTGTAAAATTTGGTAATATCATTTTTACTGCGATATGCCCTTGCAAGGATTACATAGGATTCCATGAGGGATTCTG
>JAEEKC010000135.1 GCA_016282215.1 Lachnospiraceae bacterium | reverse complement strand
CTTCTCGTCGGTAAATACAGCAGTCTCCATCTCTTCAGGTGTTACGATCTCCTTCATGGCCGCAAAAAGCTCTTCGGGAACCGCACAGCTGGTGTACTCATGTTTGGGCTTGCCAACCTCTGCTGCGATCTTGTTGATGAACTCGATGATGGTCTGGTTCACATCATGTGCCATATAGATCGCTTCGAGCATTTTCTCTTCCGGGATCTCCTTCGCGCCTGCTTCGATCATGATCACCTTCTCAGAGGTGGAAGCAACTGTCAGCTTCAGATCGCCTTCGTCCCAATCCTTCTGACCGGGGTTGATGATGAACTCACCGTTCTTCATGCCGACCTGGGTCATCGCGCAGGGACCTGCAAACGGGATATCGGAAATAGTGGTTGCGATGGAAGTACCGATCATGGCAACCAGTTCCGGACGGCATGCCGGATCCACACTCATGACCAGGTTGTGAAGGGTTACGTCATTTCTGTAATCCTTCGGGAACAGCGGACGCATCGGACGGTCAATGACACGCGCCGTTAATACAGCATTCTCAGATGCCTTGCCTTCTCTTTTGTTAAATCCACCGGGGATCTTTCCGACTGAGTAAAACTTCTCTTCATATTCAACTGAGCACGGGAAAAAGTCGATCCCGTCCCTGGGCTTCTCAGAAGCCGTTGCGGTGGAAAGAACTGTTGTCTCACCATAATGCATAAAAGCGCAGCCGTTGGCCTGTTTACCAACTCTGTCAATGTCAACCGTCAGAGTTCTGCCGGCAAGTTCCATGGAATACTGTTTGTACATTCTTTTCTTCTCCTTCTTCTTCTCTTCTTCTTCGTCTTCTTACTACTCGAAAACAACCACGTTTTTGAAGCATGATCATTTTCAATATGTACAAAAGAGGCGGATTTCACCGCCCCTTTTTACATCATAAATAAATCAGCGTCTCAGGCCGAGCTGTTCGATCAGGCTACGATAGCGCGCGATGTCTTTTTCCTTCAGATAATCCAGAAGGCCGCGTCTCTTACCGATCATCTTGTACATACCGCGTCTTGAATGATGATCCTTCGGATTCTCTTTCAAGTGCTCGGTCAGCTCTCTGATGCGTTCTGTCAGGACAGCTACCTGAACTTCAGGTGAACCGGTATCACCGGGTGTCCTTGCATACTTCTCCATGATTTCGGTTTTCTTTTCTTTTGTGATCATTTTAAAATCCTCCTGTAAAAAAATTTTCATTCAGCTGCAGTCACCTGCACATTCCGCAAGATCAGTCTGTGATCCCGATCCTGTTTCCTGCGTACTAAGACAGTGGTGGAGAACCCTTCTGCCTGAGCACGGCTAAAACTCATACGAAAGACATTTTAGCACAACCCTTCACTTAAGTAAAGCCTTTTTTATATGCAATCGAAAGAAAATATCCCGGTGCCGGCTGCTTAAAGCATCGAATCCCGATCCCTTTCGTCTGCATATAGCTGCTGTCTGAAAGGTACGGCAGGAGCGTAAAGACGCCGCTTCCGTCCAGCTTGGCGATCGCTTCTTTCTGCGTCCACTTTTCCAGCAGATATTCACCCTGATCCTCTGCTTTGTCCTGCAGCTGCGTGTACCTCAAGTATTCATCCGGAGTCAGGATCTTCTTTGCCACAGATGCGCTGATCTTTCTGGTGTGTTCGATATCGATGCCGACAGGCTGGTCCGAAACAGCCACAGCCGCATAGGATGCGGAATGCGATATGGAAAGATACGGAATGCCCCCGTGGCCTTCCCCTTCCAAAAAGGGCCTGCCGCTTTTTTCATATTGCAGGGAAAGATATGCGTTCTTTTGCTTTGCCGAAAAACGTTCTGTATCGGAAACTGTTTCCAAAAACGTCTGCAGATCCACATATATCGGGTTTGGTACATCTTCGGTCTGCATTTCACGGTTTTGAAAGAGCCATACACTCTGTTCCAAAAGAAGACCTGCCCCGATGCATCTGGCCTGATCGGGCAGGTTTCTGTATTTTTCCGCCTTCTTCTGCCTTTGAGGCGAAGATGCAAAAAAGGCTTTATGATAGTTTTCTTCTTCAAATATATATGTCAGATCAGCTAAAAATACACGGATCATTTTCTATACACCCGGCAGCTTATGAACGTCAGCGCTTGAGCTCTTCACAATAGAAGTCCACAAATTCTGTATAGCCCTCTTCGGTCAGCTGCTGTTTCTGGAATTTCTTATTCTTATTCATCCGTACCATCAAAACCTGCTGGCCCTCATTCCGTCTTGCCTGCGCTTTTGCGATCGCATCGGCAAGCTTTTCAGCCGGAAGGTTTTTCTCAAGCAAAAATGCAACCTTCTGTTTTTCCCCGGGGATCTGAAAATCCTGCTCTAAAAGGATCGTGATGATCCGTTCAAATCCGATGGAAAAACCGCAGGCCGGAGTATCATTTCCGGTAAAGCGTCCTACCATCTTATCGTATCTTCCGCCGCCTGCAACAGAGGAACCAAAATCAGCCATTTCGATCTCGAATATCGTTCCGGTATAATAACCCATGCCGCGTACAAGCGTCGGATCAAATGCGATCTCAAAGCCTTCCTGACCGGCTGCCAGAACGGAAGTCATGATCTGCGAAAGATTATCAGAAACTTCTCCGTCAAGTGCTCCCTGCAGCGTTTCTTTTACATAGCCAAGCGTATCCTCTGCTCCATTCATGCCCTGCAGAAAAGCCGTATATTTCTCAACGGCTTCATCGGAAAAACCGGCTTCTTTCAGCTCGCTGCGCACACCGTCTGCTCCGATCTTATCCATCTTATCCAGGATAATGCATACACTTTCAAACTGATCTTCTGCAAAACCGGCCCAGTCAGACATGGCACGCAGCATCCTGCGGTCATTGATCCGTACTTTAAAGTTAGCAAACCCTAACTTTTTCAGCGTTGATGTGGTCGCAAGGATCAGTTCGATCTCAGCCAGATTTGTGGGCTCTCCGAGGATATCGATATCGCACTGCATGAACTGACGAAATCTGCCTTTCTGCGGTCTTTCGGCTCTCCATACATTTCCCATCTGCAGCGCCTTGAAAGGGCTGGGCAGTTCACTTGCATGATTTGCATAGTACCGGGACAGCGGAAGTGTCAGGTCATAGCGAAGCCCGCTGTCAGCTAAGTCATTTTCCTCCTGCGCCGTATCGATATGTAGTTTCTCACCACGCTTTAATACCTTAAAGATCAGCTTTTCATTTTCGCCGCCCTGTTTCGAGCAAAGGTTCCCGATGCTCTCCATGGCCGGTGTCTCGATCTCTGTAAAACCATAACTTTTATAGTTCTCACGGATGATCGACATACACTACTGTCTGATCTGCATTTCTCTCGGCACTACGTCCTTCATGCCGTTTCCCGGTTTTTTATTTAATTTCTCAGCCATAATCTATCCTCGCTTTCCATTGGTCCGTGTTTATCAGTTCAAACCGGCTTATGCGCGGAAACAAATCCCTCAAAACCGCTTTCCCGGATCGCTTCTCCCGCTTTTTTTGCCTTCGCAATATCCTCAAAGATTCCGAATACGGTCGGTCCCGAGCCGCTCATCATAGAGCCGATCGCTCCATGCTCCATCATCTGCTTTTCAAGCTGACCGATGACCGGATGGTTGTCGCCCGTTACAAACTCAAGCACATTCATCATGGATCGGCAGATCCCTTCGATATCACCATGCTCAAGTGCCGTTATCATCCCTTTTGTATCCGGATGCGGATAAGAAGGCATACTGTCGATTGCCTGATATACCGGTCCGGTAGCAATGCTGACAGAGGGCTTCGCCAGCAATACCCCGCAATCCGGCATAGGGGCAAGGGGCGTTAATACTTCTCCGATGCCCTGCGCCAGAGCCGTTCCACCCATAATACAATAAGGAACATCTGCGCCGAGGGTGACCCCGATCTCCCTTAAGCTTTCACCACTAAGGCCAAGCCCAAACAATTCATTTCCCAACTTCAGCGCACCTGCGCAGTCAGCCGATCCGCCGGCCAGTCCGGCAGCCATGGGAATCCGCTTGGCAAGATGCATCCTGACGCCGTCTTTGATGTCATGGCGGTCCATCAGGGCTTTCACTGCGCGGCAGACCAGATTGCTCTGATCCGTTTCAAGGCCTTCAAGATCCGTTTCCAATTGGATCACGCCATTTTCCCCGTCAAGCCGTTCCATGGTCAGTTCATCACACAGATCCAATGTCTGCATGACCATTTCCACAAGATGATAGCCGTCAGTGCGGCGGCCGGTGACATCAAGGGAGAGATTGATTTTTGCATTGCAGTTGATCGTTTTTTTCATGTTTTTATTTGATTGCTTCGCAATATAAAACTGCCCGATCCGTATCCGTCTTGAGAGCGAGCTCTCATCCGGCTACAGATCAGGCAGTTTTTACATTATCTCAACTCACTGTACGAACTCACTCTTCACATATCCCGTCTGTCCGTTGAATTCGATCTTGCACCAGCCGTCAGCCTGGGCCTGCAGGAGCTTGTAGTTCTCGCCCTGATATGCCACACCGATCTTATCGGCATCCTGGGATGCGGACTTGCGGACATTCACGGACTCTTTGATATTCACCGTGGATTTCCCTGCAAGGGAAGAGGTATCTGTAGTTGTTGTTGTGGTGGTCTGTGCTGCTTCCGTGCTTTCGCCGCCATCTGTACTTTCGCCTTCTGCAGTCTGCGTCTCAGCAGGCGCTTCATCAACCTGAAGGAAATCACTCTTCACAAATGCTTCCGTGCCGTTATAACTTACGCGGCTCCAGCCGTTCTCCTGTGCTTCATAGCGGGTAACCTTTTCACCCTTCTGCAGCTTGCCGATCTTATCACCGTTTTCACTGTCGGAAGACCTGACATTGACGGTATCCGTTGCTGTACAGATCTCTTCTGTCGAAGCCGGTGCCTGCTCAGCTGTGCCATCGCCTTCAGAACCGTTGTTCATAGCCTCCATCGCCTCGCTGACTTCCTGCTCAACTCTTGCGGAGAAGCCTTCCATAAATGCTTTCAGAGCATTATCTTCGGTAACTGCTTCATTAAATCTCGTATTGACGGTTGCAAAAAGCTCAGCCACATCATCATGCTTAACGATCGCTTTGATGTAATCTTCCACCCTCTGATCCATATCGCCGCCGGTGATATAAATGCTGCCGTCAGGTCTCGGAACAACATAGAAGGTTGTCAGTCCGGGGGCCATCCGCTCTATATCGCGGAATTTGATCTCATAATAAGCCAGTACGATATAACTGCTGTCAACCGGTCCTTTTTTGGTATAGACCTTGATATTGGAAAACTCTTCAATATAAGCAGATTCTTTTTCAATCTTGATCAGCTCTTCCTGTGCTACCGGCTGCTTAATGCTTGCAACGGTTGTCGTGTCTCCGGCCGCAAGAGCTGTAAAATACTGACCGATCAGAGCATTCACGTCAGCATGCGCATCTTCTTCAAGCGGTGCATCCTTCTGATCCGGTACGGGATAAGGAGCTGTTGTATCTTCAACGCCGGGAGTACCTGCTGCAGGTCCTTCGGCATCTCCATCTTCATCCTTACCACAGGAGATCAGAACAATGACCAATACCACAACTAAGATAACGCCAAGCAAGCCAACCAAAAATCTTCTGGCGAAATGACGATCTTCCTGTAATCTTGCTGCAAGATTCTGGAAGAACCAACCAATCTGTCTCATTTGCAAAACCTCCAAATTTTCAGACTACATAAATACATATTTATCGGCGATCAAACAAAAAATGCCTTATTCGGCTCATGTACCCAAGAGGAATCGAACCCCCATCGGTGGAACCGGAATCCACTGTTTTATCCGTTAAACTATGGGTACTCACGCATGCAAATGTTACAAAATTATTACACACACAATGTTATGTTACCATAAGTTTTTCTTATTGGCAAGTCAAAAATGATATTTTTTGCAAAATTTAGGGGAAATCCAACGGATTTCCCCTAGATATAGTGCCTGATTTGTTACGATTTCGTGTCAAACGACCGGTCTCATTCAACGGCTGATGTGTCTCTGTTCTTATAATCATCGAACAGTTTCTGAACAGCACCATAGGTACGCTGGCTGATGTCCGGCAATTCCTGTCCCCATGTCTTGGTCGCCTGAGAAAAGCCTTTTTCAAATGCAGAACGCATCTTTTCCATCTTCTCATCATCACCACCGGTCAGTGCCATGGCAAAATCGAAGATCCTCTGTGATGTCTGTTCAACGCCCCAATAACCGTCCTCTGCGATATCCTTCTCGGCCTGTGCCTTGGTGGCGGGGTCTACGGTAAATTCGCCTTTTGCAAGAAAACTCCAGATGCTGTCGGCCTGTCCTAAAGCCTTGCCCTGTCCCGTGATCATCTGATGCACAAGATCGGTCATCTGCTGGATCCTGGCTTCGTTGGCTTCCTTCAGCTGCGCTATGATGGCACTGCGGTCACCCTTCTGGGCATTCTTCGCTGCTGCCTTGCCTTCTGCAGAAGGTTCATAGATCACACCGGAAGATCCGGATGTGGAAGAACCGGAGCTTGCTGCACTTGTTGCCGACTTCGAAGCTTCAGTTGCTTTTGCTGCGCCTGTGCTCTGCGCTGCATAGGAGCTACTGACGTAGGAACTGCTGCTGTTTACACTTGATACATTGCTCATATTCTACCTCCTTGTTTTTTGAATGCGGACGAATCCGTTCGTCCTTCGGAATACCGCCTTTGATCCGCCCTCCTACGAAGCGAAATAAAAACGGTCTTCCAACGCCTGATCAACTGTTTACAGTTATGATAATCGTAACACAAGTGACGAAAATGCGCAAGTAAGATTGCGCATTTTTCGTCATGTTTCACAAAATTGTTTTATTTCACCTTTGCACTCTTCGGCAACCCCTTCTTTTTCAGCAATGTACCATAGGCCGATCTCTTATTCTTCGGTACCGATACCGCCGCTTTGGTGCTGACGCTGGCAAAGGCTTTTGCACCCACACTCTTTTTGCTGAGCGATGTTGTCAGGATCTTGATCTTCGACAGCTTCTTACAGCCGAAGAACGCTTTCTTTCCGATCTTCTTCACGCTGGCCGGTATCGTGATGTTCTGTAGCGAAATACATCCTTCAAAAGCACTGTTGCCTATGGTCTCAACACCCTTACTCAGTTTCAGTGTCTTCAGCTTTTTGCAGCCCTTAAAGGCATTATTGCCGATACTCTTAACGCTTCCTTTAATGACTGCCTTCTTCAGTTTCTTAGCGCCTGCAAATGCATTCTTTCCGATCTTGACAACATTGTTACCGATGGTCACCTGCTCAAGCGTCTGGTTTTTCTTAAACGCATTATCCGCGATCTCAGTGATCTGGTAGGTGACGCCGTCAATCTCTACCGTTTTCGGAACAGTATACTTCTTGGTCTTGATATTCTTCGTATCGGAAAGTTTCACCTGTGCTGTCCCGGCAGCGTCGTTTGTTACAACATAGCCCGCGCCGCTCTTTGCATCCTGCAGTTTCGTATTCTTTGCTGCAGGAACAGGATTCTTTTGTTCCTCCTGTCCTGTTTGTTTATCTTGCGGCTTTTCTCCCACATCATCCGGCTCTTTGATCACATTTGTCCTGGGTACGGTCTTTTTCGTTCTGCTCAGCTGTGTATGGCATTCACTGCAGTAAACAACCTCATCATAAGACCCGTCCTTTTCGGCCGTTGCCGCGATCACATGTTCATGTACTGCTGCCGCCGGTTTATGTCCGGACATCGGGATATCCTTTCCGGGATCGATCAGCGTATCACAGTCAGGACAATAGACATCACCGGTATACCCCTTCTCTGTACAGGAAGGATCTTTGCTGCGCAGAACGATGCAATGCGGATGCGTACATACATTCTTTTCAAATTCCTCTATATCTGTGATCTCAACATGTGCGCCGCTGACGGTATTGCCGCTGACACTCACTTCCGGTATCTTTCGTTCCATATCATCAGAAGTAACATATCCGCTCACACTCAGCGTATGCTCTGTAATACCATCGCTGACAACCTTTGTCACGTTGAAGGTATCTCCCTGCTGGCCGGTGATCTCGAGCTTTGCATCATCCTCCAGTTTCGCAGTAACGTTACGCGTGCTCGCATCAACATCCAGACTGATCCCTTCACCCTTGGTTTCAGCGGATATCGTTACATCCTGATCCATCGCTTTTACACTCAGTACTTCCGTCTCAGGATCTTTGACAATTCGCTGTTCCTGCCCTGCAGGCATATAAACCACGGCCTTTGTATCATCTTTCTGATCCGGTACCAGTTTTCCGTCACCGCTCATCGTGATACCGATGGGCTTCATCTGGAAGATGCCGTTTTCTTCACCATCCTGACCATCAGCCAGAACCAGCTTACTGTCTTCCATATTCGCTATGGTGTTGCCGCTGACATCCGCAATGGAATAATTCTTTGCGTCTACCATCATAGCCTTCATCCGGAACCGCATCCTGAAGTTCATCGTATCGCGCATACGGAATCTCATACGGAATCTCATACGGAACCTCATGCGGAAACGCATGCGGAATCTCATACGGAACTGCAGGTTCCCGTATCTCGTATCGGAAACTCTGCGAAGATCTCCGCCGTCTTTCAGCCATTTTTCATAGTTTTGCTGATCCGTTTGATTCCAGGGTTCCTGTTTATATTCAGCCTCTGTCGCAGCGCCGAACTTATCATAGATCGCAGTTTCCGTGTCAGTCCACTTGTCTGCAGCATATTCCGCTTCCGTCGGCAGGCCTTCACCATTCACGACTTCTTTTAGCAGCGCATCATCTTCCAGCGTCCAGGGAGCCTTGTCATACTCCGACGAGGAAGCCATATCATCCGCATACGCAAACTCACCGGTCCTGTTTTTCAGCTCTTCTTCCGCTTCCGGTGTCCAAATCAGCTGCGGAAATTGCATTTCATCCTTAGCACTCGCAATTTTCTGATCAGCATACTCGCCTGTGCCGTTTTGATAATCATCTTCATCCTTCTGTGTCCAGTCCATCAGCGTTTCATTTACGCCGGCTACACCTACATCCTGATAAAGTGACTCATCTTTGATGGTCCAGGGATGTTCATCCAGATCATTGGCCGAAACCATATTTGCCATATCGGCAAATTCACCGGTCTGATTCTGATAATCATCTTCTGTCTTTTGATCCCATTTCAGCGTCGGGAAGTTCTTTTCATCTTGGGCAGTTGCCATCGGATCAGCATATTCACCTTCCCGTTTCTGATATTTCTCTTCATCTTCCGCTGTCCAGTCCCCTTCTTCATCCTTCCCGGCAGCTCCTATGTCCTGATAAATCTTTTCCTCTTCATAGGTATACGGCTGGGCTTTGGCTTCTTCGTCTGTCGCCAGTCCCTTCTCACCGCCCAGTTCTTTCAGGATTTCTTCATCCTCCTGACCCCAGCCGTTGTTTTTGATCTCTTCCAGGTCCTCTTTTGTATAAACAGTACTGTCATAGTACTGCTGATCCAATTCAGTCCAATAATCATCATCGTCATCGCTGATGATCCAGTCTGCATATTCTCCGCCGTCCAGGTAAACAGAGGAATAAATATCATACGGGATAAACGAAATGAAGGACTCTTCTTCCTTGCCCGGCTGGTTTAAGTGCGTTCCCCAGACAACATGCCGGCCATCCGAAGTTGTACCCATGTCATATTTCCAGACAGTATACTTACCGCCCTTTTTGGTTACAAGAATGGTGCGGTCCTGACCGGGATAGTTACTGTCATAGACATGGATCTTTGCGGTGCCGTCAAAGGATTCCTCTACCTCATAACCTAAGATCGCATGTCCTCCCTCCGGTCCGAATACGCCGATGATGACCGGATAGTATTCTTCCCTGACAGTTTTCACCAGAGTATCCAGATTATCATTGAAGGCATAGCACATCTGAACTCTCGGATCATATTGGGATACCTGCATTGCCTCAATAAATT
>JAEEKC010000134.1 GCA_016282215.1 Lachnospiraceae bacterium | reverse complement strand
CAATGTTCCGATGTAACTATATTATAGCACAAACATATGTTCGTGTAAAGAGGCAATTCATCCCGCAACCGACTTCGTCGGATGGGGTTTTCTTGCGAGATGATTATAAAAGTTACATGCAGCGGCATTCATCGGATACCGCTGCATGTTTTTGTATGTATCAACGTTTTATTGAACAAAACCCCCTGGGCCTTTTTTGTTTAGGACAATTCATAGATTTTGTGCTATATTATGATAGTGTCAATTCCGGTATGAAAATACAGAGCCGAGAAACTACTGATAAATTGGACAATGCTAAGTCCGATATGAAAATACAGAGCCGAGAAACTACTGATAAATTACGAAAGGATAACCAGAAAGATATGATAACCGAGCAGATCGCACAGGAGATCGGAAAACCGCTGTGGGCGGTGGAAAACGTCATCGCACTGATCGATGAAGGAAATACGATCCCCTTTATCGCTAGATACAGAAAGGAAGCACACGGCGGCATGGATGATACCGCCCTGCGGACATTGGAGGAGCGGCTGAAATACCTCCGCAGCCTCGAGCAGCGAAAGGAAGAGATCATCAGCAGCATCGAAAGCCAGGGCAAGCTGACGGAGGAGCTTCGCGCGGCAGTGCTTGCGGCAAAGACGCTTTCCGAAGCAGAAGATCTTTACAGGCCGTATAAACAAAAGCGCCGTACCCGTGCATCCATCGCCAGGGAAAAAGGGCTCGAGCCTTTGGCACTTACTTTATTTGCACAGGAAAAAAACGGGCCTGATCCAATGGCGGAAGCAGCCGGATATATCAATCCGGACCTTGGCGTGGAAACCGCAGAGGATGCTTTGGCCGGCGCAAGCGACATCATCGCCGAGGTGATCTCGGACAGCGCCGCAGTACGAAAAGAGTTGCGCAGTCTGTACCAAAAAGAAGGTGTCATGACGGCAGTGGCCGCAAAGGAAGAAGACTCAGTCTATTCCGGTTATTATGAATTCACGCAGCCTGTGGGAAAACTGGCAGGACATCAGGTCCTGGCTGTCAACCGCGGCGAAAAGGAAGGCTTTTTAAAAGTCAAAATTTCCGTGGAAAAAGAGAAGGCAAGGCTCCTTTTGGAGCGGCGGCTTTTAAAGTCCGGCAGTCCTTCCGAAAGCTTTGTGCGCGGCGCCATCGACGATGGCTATGACAGGCTGCTTGCCCCTTCCATGGAAAATGAGATCCGCGCCGATCTGACAGCTGAGGCGGCAGAAGGTGCGATCCACAATTTTGCCTTGAACTTAAAACCGCTACTGATGCAGCCACCCGTCAAGGGAAAGGTGACCATGGGCTTAGATCCCGGCTATCGCATGGGCTGTAAGGTGGCAGTGGTAGACGGTACCGGCAAGGTGCTCGATACCGCGGTGGTCTATCCGACTTTGGGAGAGGCCAAAAAACAGGAAGCGATCGTAAAACTGTCGGCACTGATCAAAAAGCACAAGGTCGAGCATATCGCTATCGGAAACGGGACGGCATCCCGCGAAACCGAAAACATGACAGCAGAGATGATAAAGGGCTGCCCCGGCGTATCCTATATGGTTGTCAATGAGGCAGGTGCTTCCGTGTATTCGGCATCCAAACTGGCAGCGGAGGAATTCCCCCAGTTTGATGTCAACCTCCGGTCTGCGGTTTCCATCGCAAGACGTCTGCAGGATCCTTTGGCAGAGCTTGTCAAGATTGAGCCGAAGGCCATCGGCGTGGGACAGTATCAGCATGATATGCCGCAAAAGAGATTGGAAGAAACGTTGGACGGTGTGGTGGAAGACTGCGTAAATGCGGTGGGCGTGGATTTAAATACCGCTTCCCCTTCTCTCCTTCGAAGAGTCTCGGGTCTGAATGCGGCTATCGCCAAGAACATTGTGGCATATCGCGAGGAAAACGGTGCCTATACTTCCAGAAAGCAGATCCTGAAGGTGCCGAAATTAGGCCCAAAGGCCTTTGAGCAGTGCGCGGGATTTTTGCGGGTGCCGGAGAGTAAGAATATTCTGGATCATACAGGTGTCCATCCGGAAAGCTATGATGGCGCCGAGAAACTTCTGTCTTTCTGCGGCTATACTCTGCAGGATGTCAGCGATGGGAATGTATCTGATTTAAAGAAAAAGATCGCCGGCAGCGGTGAAGAAGCATTGGCGGAAAAATGCGGCATTGGCGTGATGACGCTGCGGGATATTGCAGACGAACTCCAAAAGCCCGGCCGGGATCCCCGTGAGGCCCTGCCGCCGCCGATCTTTCGAACGGACCTTTTGGATATCAGCGACCTTCGCCCCGGTATGAAACTGACGGGCACGGTGCGTAACGTGGTGGATTTCGGCGTTTTCGTGGATATCGGCGTGCATCAGGACGGACTGGTTCATATTTCCGAGATCGCAAACAGATATATCAAACATCCTTCTGAAATCTTAGCTGTAGGCGACACGGTGCAGGTGGTGATCTTAGATGTCAATGAGGCAAAGAAGCGGATCGCACTTTCCATCAAACAGGCCGTGTGATTTAAAAGAACCGAAATCTTAAGAATCTGTGAAGACATAGGAAAAACATTGACCATTTGAAAAGTTGGTGTTATGATGACGATTGACAGGGGAAGACACCCATAATAAAAAACGAATGTCTACAATTTTATATTGGTTGCAAGGGGGAGACACCCATGACAAAAAACATCATTGTGACAGACTTAAATGGTAACGTAACAGGTACCACCTACCCGAAGCGGGCAAGGGGTCTTATAAAAAGCGGACGTGCGATCGAAACAGGCGAGCAGACTATTCAGCTGGTCTCTTCGGTCTATACGGACGCTTTTTCTTATGACAAAAGTTCTGACAAGGAGGAAACAAGAATGGCTAATATTATAGATTTTAAGGCAAGAGGATTTAAGCTTGCAGCTGACTGTACAACGAATCGCGGTACCAGACTGATCGTAACGGAAAACGGCGAAAACGTAGAATGCTTCGAGATCGGCCAGGGCGGCTTTGAGACAGAGATCACGCGCAGAGTGGAACTCGAAAAGGATCAGGATTATGTTTTCCGTTTCACCATCAAAAGCCGTTTTGTAAGAGGCGAGTTTGCTGAGAGCATGGTCAGCATCTACTTTGATGAGAAGGGTGACGGCTATACCTATCCCCTCGATCGTGTTGACAAAAACCGCTTTAAACCGGTGATCTGCAAAAAGACAGACGATGGCCTGCTGAGAGTTTTCGAACTGCCGTTTAACAGCGGCGATGCCACGGAGTGCACCATCGATCTGGCTGTACATGATATGACGGCATGGATCTATCCGGCAAAAGAGGCCGCTGCGTACGATGCGCTTCCCGATATTGATTATGATCAGTGGAGACAGGATGAGCTGCATCAGGTTACCAAGGTCATCACCGACATCGGCGGTACCATCGGTGAAACCCTTGGCGGAACATTGAACGGACTCGGAGAGTTCGTCGGCAAATCAGCCGGTAAGATCACTAAGGCTGTATCCGATGTGATGAACCGCGCTTCATCCGATGCAGATGACGAGGACGTTGATTTTGATGACTTCTTCGATGAGGAGCCGGATGACGGACAGGAAGAAGCGCCGGCAGCAGCTGAGAAAAAGGCAGAAGAGGCGGCCACGGAAGCTGCACCTGCGCAGGAGAAAGTTGAGGCACCGGCAGAAGATACGCCCACTGAATGAGAGAGAGGTTCTTTGAAGGAAGGATTAACCAGTGAAAGATAAACCAGATGATTGTAACGGATTATGAATCGTTATTT
>JAEEKC010000133.1 GCA_016282215.1 Lachnospiraceae bacterium | reverse complement strand
TCCGCAAATGTCTTTTTCAGGTTTTCAATATTTACGATTCCCATATCTGTTTTCACACCCCGTTTTGTTTATATGAATTAATTTATAATTTTATTCATTTTGCAGGTTATAAGTTAGCAAATCCTAACACCATTGTCAATAGTATTTGACAAAGATTTTCAAAAATGGTATATTTGCACAAATGAATAAATTCATCAGATATTCATTTATGTTCATTATTACGAGCAGGGAGAGAATATGCCACAGATCTTTGATGAAGCCGGACGCGAAAAGGTTAGAACGCTGCTTTTGAAAAGCGGTTTTGAACTGATCAAAACCTATGGTCTGAAGAAAACCTCGATCGGCGATATCACAAAACGCGCCGGTATCGCCACCGGAACCTTTTACAATTTTTTCAAAACAAAAGAGGACTTTGTATATCAGATCGTATTATACAAAAGAAACCAATCCAAACAACTATTATCCGGACTGACCAAAAAAGGAAAACTGGACAAAAAGGCTTTTAAAGAATATCTGACCAATCTATTCATCTCGGATAATAATATTTTTGCATACTTAAGCGAAAGCGAAATTGCCCAACTCAAGGCCCGCTGGCCGGAAGAATACTGGAAAGATGCCGGCAACGAAGAGGTCACCATTCAGCATATGCCGGATCTGCTCAAGTCTCCCCGTTCCGATCTGGACTGGAAGATTGTCGGCAATATGTTCAAAGCCATGGCCCTGATCGGACATGGCCGTGAACAAATGTATGCTGAGCGTTATTCGGACACAATTGAGATCTTCATTGACGGTATTGTCCGATACATATACGGATGAGAGTTTTCGTCATCACTCCCAGAAACGGTATACTGCCAGACGGTCATTGAACTTTTTGAAGAACAGATTGCCGATCTTTCCGGCAACGGTATATTTCTTCATCTCTTCAAAAAAGCTGGTCTCGCGCAGCAGCTGATAATCGCCGCACAGCTTCTCCAGCTCGCGTCCGTCTTCGATGCCCCATTGAAAAACTGCATTCGTATTTTTCACGGTATCATGTTTCTTAGTATTCTTTGCAGCAAAAGGATGCATCAGTTCCGCCAGCAGATATCCCTTATGGAAATGTTCACTGATCCGACTTAAGATATGCTTCACCTGTTCCTCGGTAAAGTACATAAGCAGTCCTTCGGCGATCACGATCGTAACACGGTCATTCGGGATTCCTTTGGTCCAGTCATCTGAAAGCAGGTCCCCCTCGATCAGAAACTCTCTCTGCCGTTCTGCAAAACACTTTTTGCGCAGCGTGATCGAATCCGGAAGATCCACGTTATACCAGAGTACCTGCCCATTATCCACTCTTGAAAATCGATCATCAAAACCGCAGCCGATATTGACCACTACTGCATTCGGATACTTCTTCAGTGCCTTCTTCATCTCATTATCAAACAGGATCGTTCTGGCCACAACACCCTCATGCGACATAAACTGATCATATTTCTCCGTATCAAGCTTTAAACTGTCAATGATCTCGATCGCTTTCTCATCATAGATCCTATGATCCGCACGTTTGCTTTCATTTGCCTTGATCGCTAAGGGGATCAACGCTGTTTCCTGTACATCCCCCAGTTCAATATTCAGCTTCTGTCTGCCCTTTACCGGCTTTCTGGCCACACTGTGCAGCCGGCAGAAACCACGTCTCTCAAATGATTCCATCACCAGTCCCGCTTTATTGCACAGACAATTTACATCCTCTTTTCCGTAGATCCGCACATCCCCTTTTCCGAAAAGATTGAAGATCGGGATCTCGACATGATTGCAAAACCAGCGTACCGCTCCATTATCCATGGTCATATCCCGCAGGATCAGTCTCCCGCCCGGACGTAATACACGAAATACACTATCAAAGAAATCCTGTACATTCGGATAATGATGAAAACTCTCGCAACAGATCACCACATCAAAGCTTTCCGGTGCAAACGGCAGTTTTTCACAATCCCCTACCACCAGTTCCACGCCTTCCATATTCTTGGCCTTTGCCACCTCGATCATCTTCGGCGTCAGATCGATCCCGGTATAATGTTTTTCCGGATATTTCTCGTGCAACAACGTGAGCATCGGTGCCGGTCCGCATCCGCAGTCCAGCAGATCCGTAAACGGTTCCTTCTCCAGCTCGGCCAACACATCCGGATAATCCTTCTTGCACATCTTATATACGCCGCCCTTGTCTGTTTCATAGACTTCAGCCGCTTTTGTAAACTCCCCTATAGAGATTTCTTTATATTTTTTATCGTTCATAGAATGCCTCCCTCTGCATCAAGTAACACATTTCAAATCGGCGTTAGCTTTCACTAACCATTGATTATAGTACAACATTTCCCTTCTTGCAAGCGAAAATCTGCCAAATCACTACACTCAGATTTCAATTTGTTTCTGTACAACTTACCGAAAATAGTATAAAATATATACAAATGTTGGGGTAAAGGGGGTATGATTTATGTTCAAAAAGATGAATATCCGTGCCAAACTGCTGCTCGATCTTTTGCCTCTCGCTGCTGTGATCGTAGCCTTGCTTATCACGCTGTGGGCCGGAGAAAACTATGTCTTCAAAGAATCCCGTACTGTATATTATGAAAAGATCAAAACACTATCCGACCTGCTGATCACCGCTGACCGCGATTTTTATCAGGCCATGCTGGCAGAGGAAGAAATGATCACCGCCAACAAACATGGTGATTCCATAACTGCCAATAAAAAACAGGAAGAATATGAAGAAAACTCTGCCCAGGTTCTTGACGGTCTTGGTCAGGTCAAAACGATCATGGAGCAGGATGCGTATCTGTTTATCGACTACCGGATCGATGGTGTTGAGTTCAACTGTCAGGAACTTTTGGATCAGGCCTTTGCCGGATTTGATAAATGGAAAGAAACCTGCGATGCCAAAAACACGGATATGATGGAAACCTATTTCCACGATGCCAGAGAACCTATAAATCAGTTGGAAGATATCATCGCGCAATATGCTCTTTATCAGGATAAAACCATAGAAAACAAGATCCGGTTGATGGCCGGTATTACGGTCGCTATCGTTTTAGTGATCATGGCTTTGCTTACCGTTCTCTCCGTCAGGATCATCCGGTATATCCGGATCAATACTGTCAAGGTGGCCGACAGTATTGTCCAACTTGCTGACGGAAGCTTCGTTCCGATTGACTCCGCTGAACTTCATGACGATGAACTCGGACACGCTATCGAAAGCACCAATTCACTGATCGAACGATTGGGATCGATCATCGGCAGTATTAAGGACGCATCAGGAACAATTAACCGCTCTTCAAAAGAACTGGCCGGTGTTGCAGAACAGATCTCATCTACAACCGACGGTATAAGCCTTGCAGTAAATGAAATTGCCAAAGGCGCCGCACAGCAGGCTGATGAGATCCAAAGTGCAAGCGAAAACGTTATTCGTATATCAGACGCGGTAGCTTCTGTTATGGCAGATACCACTTCACTGGAACAGACCGCCGATCAGATGAACGCTGAAAGCAAACAAGCTTCCGCCGAACTTGACAGACTGAAATCAAGTTCCGAAGAAATGAGTCGCAGCATTGCGGAGATCACAGACAGGATCAATGAGACAGGTCAGGCAGTATCCGGTATCAATGATAAAGTGGCTGCCATAAGTTCCATAGCTTCCCAGACCAATCTGCTGGCGCTGAATGCTTCCATAGAAGCTGCACGTGCCGGAGAAGCCGGACGCGGCTTTGCCGTTGTCGCGGAAGAAATCGGAAAACTGGCCGATGATTCCGCCAAGAGTGCCGATGAGATCAAAAAACTGATGGAAAAACTGCTTGCACAATCACAGTCTGCTGTGGCGACTGCCAATGAAGTGCAGATAGCCAATTCCAATCAGCAGGAAGTCATCAATACTACCGTAGATCGTATTTCCTCTATGATCGATGCCATTTCAACCACGGTAGAGGGCATACGAAACATCCACTTAAGCGCCGGTAGAAGCCGGGATGCCGGAAATGTAGTAGCGGATGCCATGGATTCTCTTTCCGCCATCTCCGAGGAAAACGCCGCTTCCACCGAAGAAACCAGCGCATCCATGGAAGAACTTTCCGCAACCGTCACTATGCTCGCGCAATCCGCTGAAGAACTTCGAAAGATTGCCGAACAATTAAACGAAGACACTTCTTTCTTCAAATAAACGCTTCAGCCCTCCTGATATCAGGAGGGCTGTTTTTATGCCTCTCTCACAAGATCATACATAAAACAGTTCGATCTGCACAAACTGCTTCTTGCTGTCTCTGAAAGACTTTTCAAGGCTTGCTCCTCCTGCCTGAACGATTCTCTGATCGGCCAGATTGTCGGTTTATTGCGTTTCTGAATATTCCTCTCAGACAAAGATCATAAACATCACGATGGCAAATCCCAAAACAAAAGCAAAAGCCCCTTTATCATTATCTTTTTTAGACGCCAGCTGTGGTATCTCCTCGATCGTAGTATA